>NZ_JBNTQO010000017.1:0-115000 GCF_050630465.1 Bacillus basilensis
ATAAATGAAGAGACGTTCGCATTTGAAATAAAAGAGAATGGAGAAATTATTAAACATATCGTTCAAGATAAGAAGGTAGAAGGTGAGTTAGAAATAACGAAAGTAGATGTAGCAGATGGGAATACGAAACTGCCAAATACAGAATTTACAATCTACAACGAACAAGGAAAAGAAGTAGTAAAAGGGAAAACGGATGAAAAAGGTATAGCGAAATTCAAATTACCATACGGAAAGTACACGTATAAAGAAACAATAGCGCCGAATGGATATGTAATAAATGAAGAGACATTCGCATTTGAAATAAAAAAGGATGGAGAAATTATTAAACATATTGTGAAAAATAAGAAAGAAGAAAAGGCATCGCTTCCTTCTAAGCCAAATAAGCCAACACCGAATGAAGAAGTGAAACCTGCCACTGATGTGAAGCCAATGCAACAACCAAATACTCATAATGAAGTGCGTTTACCAGCTACTGGCGGCGTCGGCAATGAATTTACCGCTTTATTCGTTTTAGGAATTGGTTTTATTATTGCGGGTGCTTATGTGTTAAGGATGAAAAATAGAAAAGAAATGTAGAAAAAAACGCCTTGTAATAGAGGCGTTTTTTTAGTATCTCAACTTCATCAACAAACTCTTAATTTCCTCATCTTCCATAAAGAGATCATGGTGTTTCTGGGTAATCTTCGCAAGTGCAACGTCATGATAGAAAAATTCTGTAAAGAACTTCACGAAAGGTTGTGACATTGTTTTCATTGCTTGCCATGACTCTTGCTCTACACCAGCAAATAAAATTTCACGGTCGTCAACGATGAGTAGTAAGTAGCGCTCTAGCGCGTTAGGCTCTTCAGCTGGGATTAGAAAATGCATGTTTTCTAAGTCTGTTTCTACGTTTCCGACGATAAGGGACTCGGTTTTGACCCCTTGTTTTGCCTTTTCTTCTAATAACGGAAGATATTCTAAAAGAGTATCGTTCCAAGCTGAAATGCGGATCGATTCTTTTGCATTTTCGATGAGTTCTTTACTTTGAACGCGAATAGAAGATTGCATTTTTAAGCTCCATACACGATCATCTGTAAATGATTTTTTCGATATAGTTGTCTCTAATTCTTTAATATTGGATTGAAATTCTGTCGTTAACTTTTCAATTGCTAGCTTGAGTGGTAATGCTGTATACATCTTCTTCTTCTCTGAAACGGAATCCATTACCATTCCTTTATCGATTAGGCGTGCAAGCACTTCATATATTTTGGCTTTTGGAACGCCAGAATGCTTCACAATCGTTGTAGCATCTAATGGCTCGTTGCTTGATACGACAACTTCGTAAGCTTGGCTTTCATATTGTGAGAAACCGAATTTTTGTAACATAGTTCCCTCCGAACGAATGAGATTATATAGTTTAAGGATAATGAACTATTTGTTTTTGCACAAGTAGTAGTAGGTTTTCTACTCAGATTGAGGTGAGAATTAGTTTCAATTTTTTAATTTTATCTATTATACTTAATATAATGATTAATAAGATTTAAATTCAATGCGAAGGGGATGCTTTGGGGGATATGTTAAGAAGTTTACGTTTAAAAATTGCGGTAGTATTTTCGGTACTTATTTCTATGATGTTCGTAATATTGGGTACAGCTATGTATGAATTACAGAAAGAGAAGGAAGTGCGCTCCTTAGACCAGTATTCTCAAAATACGATGGATCTTGTGACAGAGCAACTTACAACATTTGTTCAAAGAACGGATGAAGATATGGGGTATTATGCGAACAGTGAGATGGTTCGTAATATGCTTCAAGACGGAGTTACTCCAGAAGAGGAAGCTTTTTTGACGAAAGAGTTTTCGGAGTATAAAAAGAATCATCCTGGCATTTTAGACTTATATATTGGTACGAAAGATAAAAAAACATTAAGTGCCAATCTTGCTGAAGGTGGACAAGTGCCAGAAGGTTATGATCCAACGACAAGACCTTGGTATAAAGACTCAGAAGCTGATGTGAAGAAGGTTCACTGGGGACAACCTATGTATGAAATTGCTACAGGTAAGCTAAGTGTGGGGGTTTCTAAGGCAATTACAGCTCAAGATGGATCTGTAATAGGTGTTGTTGCAATGGATGTATCGCTCGGAACAATTCAGAAGTTACTTCATAATATTCAATACAATAATGGCGGAGAAATGTTTATTATAAATGATAAAAATATGGCTCTTGTTTACCCAGAGAAAGTCGGGAAAGATGTTTCGAAAGAGCCACTTGTGAAGAGTTTAAATAAAGATGTAACAAAATATGCTGTCACTACATTAAAAGGTGAAGATGTAGTTGCATATAGTCAGTCATTTGATTTGATGAAATGGAAGATAGGAATTTTTTACCCGAAAGAAACGATTGATGGGCTATTAAATAGTACGAGAAATACAGTCATTATAATGGCATGTATTAGCTTATTAGTTGGAATCGCAGCTTCATACTTGTTCTCAAGAAGATTAGCAAGACCGCTGCAACTATTAACGAATCACGTTCAAAAAGTAGCAGAAGGTGATTTGACATTGCAAATGAAAGTGACAAGTAAGGATGAAGTTGGAGAACTGACGAACCATTTTAATCATATGGTTGAGCAAATGAATGAAATGGTAAGTAAAATTAAAAATAGTGTATCAACAGTGCAACAATCAACGAGCAATCTACATTATTTAACGAATGAAACTGTAGCCGCTAGTAGAGAAGTGTCAGGTGCAATGGATGATGTGAGCGGAGGAGCTTCTACGCTTGCTAATAGTGTAGATGAAGTTTCAGAGCAGCTCGAGAATATGGCGCAGTCAGTGGAACAAATGAATAATTCAGTCGGTGACATAAAAGACGTGGCTGGCAAAGCTGAAGAGGCATCTAAGCAAGGCTTAAATACGATGCGTAATTTAGTTCGTACAAGGGGCCAATCATCTTCGATTGTTGTTCACACAGAAGAAGCATCTGGTAAGTTAGAGCAAAGAGTTGGATCGATTCAAAATGTAGTAGAGCTTATAAAAGGTATTTCGGATCAAACCAATTTACTTGCTTTAAATGCTTCAATCGAGGCGGCACGTGCGGGTGAACAAGGTAAAGGCTTTGCTGTCGTTGCTGAAGAGGTTCGGAAATTAGCGGAACAATCAAAAGAAGCAACAGTAGAAATTGCGACGATGATTGGTGATGTACAAGTAGAGGTAAGGCGAGTTGTAGAAGTTGTAAGTAAATTAAAAGATATTGCGGATATACAAAATAATGTTACGACAGAAGCAGAGGCGGAGTTCCGTACAATTATGTCAGTTGTCAATACGATTAGTACTTCAGTGGAACAAATTGTAGAAGAGGTACATAACATTGGTCACGAACAAGGAGAAATTACAGCGGTAATGCATACAATTGCTGGTACGAGTCAAGAAAGTGCAGCTGTTTCGGAAGAAGTAAATGCTGCAACTGAATCACAAGTGAATCATCTAGAAAAGGTAGCTCATACGATGGAAAGCTTGACGGAGCATATGAGAGACTTAGAAAGATTGGTTGAGCAATTTAAAATAGAGGAATAACAAATTAGTAAAATGATGCGTATTTCGGTAAAATAGATAATGGATATATAAGAAGCAATTATAGGAGGAAAACTACTATGGCAATTGTTGACGTATCGATTATTCCAGTAGGAACAGGTAATCCAAGTGTTAGTGAATATGTAGCAGAAGTACAAAAGGTGCTTGAGAAAAATGCAGATCGTGTGAAGTATCAATTAACACCAATGAATACAATTATTGAAGGAGATCTTCCTGTCATTCTAGAAGTAATTCAACAAATGCATGAAGTTCCATATACGAAAGGTGCACAGCGCGTTGCAACAACAATTCGTATCGATGATCGCCGTGATAAAGTAAGCACAATGGAGAAGAAATTAAACTCTGTTCGATCAAAATTATAAGGAAAAGCAGCGATCTTCGCTGCTTTTTTCATATAGGAGGTAGATAAGATGAGTGAAAAGTTTAACGAACAATTTGACGGGTTGTTAGAGAAATACACGGAACTATTACTCGGAGAGAGCAATGAAGAGAGAAAAGAACAGGTACAGAAGTGGGCACTGTATTCTTACATAGCTAAGACGATGCCGGCTTTAGTAAAGCACTGGAATGAGACGTATCCAGATGCGAAAGAAGAGATGGTGAAGCTAATTACGGATATTAAAAAAATGAATGAAGAGAAGAGAAATGAGCAGTGAGAAAACTTGAGGTGAATGTTACCTCAAGTTTTCTTTAATAATATCTTTATATAATTTACATGGAATATAAAGGGTTTTATAAGCATGTCGAATATTTTCGACATGCTTATTTTGTGCCTATTAAACTCTATTTTTCTAAATGTCGAAAAATATTCCCTTCATATTAAGAAGCGAGAATATAGGGTTTTAAATGTTTTTATAGTATTTTATAAATTATCTAAATAATTATTTGTATCCAATAATTTTAAACAATGATATAATTTTGAAGAGGGGTAAAAAACAGATAAATTAAGTCATAGGGGTGAATTACATGGAACAATTAATGCGAAATTCGTTTCTTTTCTTATCTAAAAATAAAGCGCTAACAAAACTGGCTAAAAAGTACGGTTTACGTTTTGGAGCAGGTCGCTTTGTCGCAGGGGAGACGATTGAATTAGCGACAGCAGCTATTAAACAATTGAACAAGCAAGGTCTTTGTGTAACAATCGATTATTTAGGGGAATTCGTTGATAATGAAGCGGAAGCAAATGAAATGGCTAACCAATCGATTGAAGCGATCCGTGCAATTGGAAGAGAAGGTTTGGATTCGCAGCTTTCTTTAAAGATGACTTCTATGGGATTAGATATCTCTGATGAAATCGTAATGAACAATATGCGCCGTATTTTGGAAGCTGCACAAGAAAATGGTGTGTTTGTTACAATTGATATGGAAGATTATACACGCTGCGGGAAGACGATTGATATCTTTAAGCAGTTAAAGTCTGAATACGATAATATTGGTACTGTTATTCAAGCTTACCTGTATCGTACAGAAAAAGATATGGAAGAATTAAATGCTTATAGTCCTAATTTACGTCTTGTAAAAGGAGCTTATAAAGAACCTGAAGAGGTAGCGTTCCCGGATAAGAAAGATGTAGATGATAACTATAAAAAAATTATTAAAATGCACTTATTAAATGGAAATTATACTGCAATTGCTTCACATGACGAAGCGATTATTGAATATACGAAAAAACTTGCCGAAGAACACAACATCCCAAGAGACCAATTTGAATTCCAGATGTTATATGGTATTCGTAATGAGCGTCAACTTGAGCTAGTAAAAGAAGGTTACAAAATGCGTGTTTATGTACCTTATGGAAACGACTGGTATGGCTACTTCATGCGTCGTCTAGCAGAGCGCCCAGCAAACGTTGCGTTCGTGTTAAAAGGTATGGTTAAAAAATAACCAAGGAGAAAATACTCCTTGGTTATTTTAATTGCTGAAATGCGTAATGTGCCATTTTCTTCGTATCAGGATATAGTTGCGCGCGAGTAGAAGATAATACAACATTAATGACGCGTTTACCGTCTTTTTCATCCACTGTTACGACTGTATATTTTCCGAGTGCTGATAGACCGCTTTTACTTCCAATTGCATATGGATCGTCATATAGTTCTTCTCGTCCATAGTTTGCGATTTTGGGAGAGCGTTCTGAAGTATGTAGAGTTGTACGTGTTGAATTCATATGTTCTAAAACAACTGGATACTTTAATGCTTCTTTCGTAATCATAGCAATGTCATATGGTGATACTTTGTTTCCTAGTGCATCAGCACCACTTGCGTTTTTGAAAGTCGCAT
The DNA here is from genome assembly GCF_050630465.1 of Bacillus basilensis. Taxonomy (NCBI): domain Bacteria; kingdom Bacillati; phylum Bacillota; class Bacilli; order Caryophanales; family Bacillaceae; genus Bacillus; species Bacillus basilensis. Next base: position 5,850 of record NZ_JBNTQO010000017.1, read on the forward strand.
GTTTTGTACCAAGTTCCTTCGCTCTAGCATTCATCATTTTCACAAATTCATTTTTTGATCCTGCGATATGTTCTGCAATTGACTCGGCTATTGGGTCTGCACTAATGATAAGCATAAGTTTTAATGCCTCATCACGCTTTAATTTTTCCCCAGCACGAAGCTTAATTTTCTTACTTTGACTTTCTGTTTTAATCGCGTTTTCTGTAACTGTAATTTCTTCATCTTCTTTTACATTCTCTAGTAGGAGAAGGGTTGTCATCATTTTGGCTATACTAGCCGGATAAGAGCGTTCATCTTCCCGTTTTCCATACAAAATTTCACCTGTGTCTGCATCGATTGTAATTCCGTATTGCCCAGTAATACTAGGTTGATCGGCTCTTACAGTTTGTTGTCTTTGTGCATAAGAGAAGAAAATCATCCCTGTAAATAATGTTGCAATCATTACAATCATAACTAATGTTCTTTTCAATATAATTCCCTCATTTGTTACAAATAAATTGGGCAGAAAAAGCAGCCATTACCCATTATGCCACGTTCTCTGCCCAAAAATATAGCGTTATTTTTCGCCCATATTATGCTTCTTATATTGCTGGTTATTACCTTGACGTCCTTTTTCTACGCCTTGATCAGTTGGACCAGCGTTTCCTGTCACACTTGCTGCACTAATTCCAGCCTTTGAAGGGTTCTTCTTAAGTTTTGCCATATATATTCCTCCAGTTTCGTCAGATTATAAAAAGGGAAAGTGTATTTGAGTGAAGAAAATACATATATAGCATAGCCAAATGAAAGAAATATATTTATTTCAGAAAATTTTATCAATAAATATATTGCGAAAATTCAAACTGTATCATATATTTATTAGTAGAGGCTCACTCATTGATTGCGACTTATGTCGAAAAATTGAATGAGCATTCATTCAAGAATAGGGGGAGAATTGGATGTTCCAAATTAAAAAGGCTGCTGTTCTAGGTTCAGGCGTAATGGGTTCGGGGATTGCGGCACACTTAGCTAATATTGGTATTCCGACATTATTGCTTGATATTGTACCACCTGCGCTTACGAAAGAAGAGGAAGCGAAGGGACTTACATTAGAACATAAAAGTGTGAGAAATCGTTTTAGTAATACAGCATTGCAAAAACTATTAAAGCAAAAACCAGCTCCTCTGACAGTGAAAGGAAATCTAGCACTGATTGAAGCAGGTAACTTAGAAGATGATCTTGAGCGTCTTGCCGATGTAGATTGGATTATTGAAGTAGTAGTTGAGAACTTAGATGTTAAAAAGACACTATTTGAAAAAGTAGATGCTGTTCGTAAACCAGGTTCTATTGTAAGCTCGAATACGTCAGGCATTTCAGTTGAAAAAATGGCAGAAGGTCGTTCAGACGACTTCCAGAAACACTTCTTAGGCACACACTTTTTTAACCCACCACGATATTTAAAACTTCTAGAGGTAATACCGACGAAAGAAACTGATCCACAAGTATTAAGCTTCATGAAACTATTTGGCGAAGACATTCTTGGAAAAGGCGTTGTTATCGCAAAAGACACACCAAACTTTATTGGAAACCGCATCGGTACGTACGGTTTATTAGTAACTCTTCAAGAGATGGTAAAACGCGGCTATAGCATTGGGGAAGTTGATTCTGTAACAGGCCCACTTATTGGTCGTCCGAAGAGCGCAACGTTCCGTACATTAGATGTTGTCGGTTTAGATACATTCGTACACGTTGCAAATAACGTATATGAAAACGTACAAGAAGAAGAGCGTGATGTATTTAAAGTACCAGCTTTCATGCATGACATGCTTGATAAAAAATGGCTGGGAAGCAAAACAGGTCAAGGCTTCTTCTTAAAGCAAGGAAAAGAAATTTTAGAATTAAATCCTGAAACGATGGAGTACGAAGCTCGCAAAAAATTAAAAGCTGCTTCTATCGAGTTAAGTAAACAAGAAAAAGGTTTATCGAATAAATTGAAAGCGCTTGTATATGCGAAAGACCGCGCAGGAGAGTTGTTATGGAACATCATTACACCAACTCTTTTATACTCTGCAAAACTTCATAAAGAAATTGCTGACGATATCGTTGCAATTGACCAAGCGATGAAGTGGGGCTTTGGCTGGGAACAAGGACCATTTGAAGTTTGGGATGCAATTGGCGTTGAAAAGTCTGTTCAAAAGATGGAAGAAAACGGCGCAGTTGTTCCGGCTTGGGTGAAAGAAATGTTAGAGAAAGGTTTCACTACTTTCTATAAACATGATAACGGCGATAGCTACTATTACGATAATGGCGAATATAAGCTAATCGAACGTAATAAAAAGGCGATTTCTCTTAAGCAATTAAAAGCGAAAAATGGCGTATTAAAGAAAAATAGCGGAGCGAGCTTAATTGATTTAGGCGACGGCATCCTTTGTTTAGAATTCCATTCGAAGAGCAATGCAATCGGTATGGATATTACGCAAATGATTAACTACGCTGTTGATGAAGTAGAAAAGAATTATAAAGGTCTTGTTATCGGTAACCAATCGAAGAACTTCTGCGTTGGTGCGAACCTAGCAATGATCTTAATGGAAGCACAAGATGACAACTACTTTGAAATTGAGTGGGTTGTGAAAAACTTCCAAGATGCAATGACGAAAATTAAGTACTCTTCTAAGCCAGTTGTAGCAGCACCATACGGTATGACGCTTGGCGGAGGTACAGAAGTATGTTTACCAGCAGCGAGCATTCAAGCTTCTAGTGAAACGTATATGGGCTTAGTAGAAGTTGGTGTTGGCTTAATCCCTGGCGGAGGCGGTAATAAAGAGCTATACATTAAACACTTAAATAAAATGGCAAACGGCGTAGAGTTTGATCTGCAAAAAGTTGCAAATAAAGTGTTCGAAACAGTCGCAATGGCGAAAGTTTCAACTTCAGGACAAGAAGCGGTTTCTCATAACTTCTTAGGTGATAAAGACGGTATTAGTGTGAATGGTGATCACTTACTATACGATGCGAAACAGAAAGCACTTGCTTTATATGAAGCTGGTTATAAAGCGCCGATCCGCAAAAAAATACCGGTTGTTGGTGAAACAGGATATGCAACTCTTGCACTTGGTGCAGAAGCAATGCATTTATCTGGTTACATTTCAGAGTACGACCTTCATATTGCGAAGAAACTTGCATATGTCATCGCAGGCGGAAAAGTGCCGTACGGAACAGAAGTTGATGAGCAGTATTTATTAGATGTAGAACGTGAAGCATTTATTAGCTTAGTAAGTGAGATGAAATCACAAGCAAGAATGCAGCACATGCTTGTAAAAGGAAAGCCATTACGTAACTAATAACGAGGGGAGATATCGTTCATGAGAGAAGCTGTCATTGTTGCGGGAGCAAGAACACCAATTGGAAAAGCAAAGAGGGGTTCATTAAAAACAGTTCGTCCTGACGATCTAGGGGCGTTAGTAGTAAAAGAAACGTTAAAGCGTGCGAATTATGAAGGGCCAATCGATGATTTAATTTTCGGTTGTGCGATGCCAGAAGCAGAGCAAGGTTTAAATATGGCTCGTAATATAGGCGGATTAGCAGGACTTTCTTACGATGTTCCAGCCATTACAATTAACCGTTACTGTTCTTCAGGTTTACAAAGTATCGCTTACGGAGCAGAGCGCATTATGCTTGGTCACTCGGAAGCGGTATTATCAGGCGGAGCGGAATCAATGAGTTTAGTTCCAATGATGGGACACGTTGTTCGTCCTAATAGTCGCCTTGTAGAAGCAGCTCCAGAATATTATATGGGTATGGGACATACAGCAGAGCAAGTTGCTGTGAAATATGGAATTTCTCGTGAAGAGCAAGATGCATTTGCAGTAAGAAGTCATCAACGTGCTGCGAAAGCATTAGCTGCAGGTAACTTTGCTGATGAAACAGTATCTGTAGATGTAACATTACGTACTGTTGGATCGAATAACAAACTGCAAGAAGAAACAATCATTTTCGCACAAGACGAAGGTGTAAGAGCAGAGACGACACTAGACATTTTAGGTAAATTACGTCCAGCATTTAACGTTCGCGGTTCTGTAACAGCAGGTAACTCTTCACAAATGAGTGACGGTGCAGCATCTGTACTATTAATGGACCGTGAAAAAGCAGTGAGCGATGGTATGAAGCCACTTGCGAAATTCCGTTCATTTGCAGTAGCTGGCGTACCGCCAGAAGTAATGGGAATCGGCCCAATTGCTGCCATTCCAAAAGCTTTAAAACTAGCTGGCTTAGAACTATCGGATATCGGCTTATTCGAGTTAAATGAGGCATTCGCTTCTCAATCCATCCAAGTTATTCGTGAACTTGGATTAGATGAAGAAAAAGTAAACGTAAACGGTGGTGCAATCGCACTTGGACATCCACTTGGCTGTACAGGAGCAAAACTAACGCTATCTCTTATTCACGAAATGAAACGCCGCAACGAACAATTCGGTATCGTAACAATGTGTATCGGCGGCGGAATGGGAGCAGCGGGAGTGTTTGAATTACTATAAAAAAAAGTGGAAGCGGCTCGCTCAGAATGTGAGGGGGATGGAGCTTCAGACGTAGAGGCGCTTTTTGCCTCGCAGGAAGAAGCGAAGCCACCGAACATTCTAGCCGCTGGAACTGGATTATAAAAAGTGCAGGTGGCTTGCTCAGAACGAGACGCTGCCAATGCAAAGAATGGAAGCAACAAAGATTTATAAAAAATAAACGGGAGAGCCAGCTTCTTTCAAAATGAGAGAAGCGGCTTATGAAAATATGAAGGAGGAAATTTTCATGGAAAAAACAGTAGGAAATGCGGTTAAAGGCGGTAGCTTTTTAGTAGATGAGATTACGATTGATCAAGTGTTTACGCCAGAAGATTTTTCATCTGAGCATAAAATGATTGCAAAAACGACAGAGGACTTTATCGTAAATGAAGTTCTTCCAGAGCTTGAATATTTAGAGCAACATGAGTTTGATCGTTCTGTTCGTCTTTTAAAAGAAGCTGGGGAACTTGGTTTATTAGGCGCTGACGTACCAGAAGAGTACGGCGGAATTGGACTTGATAAAGTAAGCTCAGCGTTAATCGCAGAGAAATTCTCTCGCGCTGGTGGTTTTGCAATTACTCACGGTGCTCACGTAGGTATCGGATCGTTACCAATCGTATTATTCGGTAACGAAGAGCAAAAGAAAAAGTATTTACCATTACTTGCAACTGGTGAAAAATTAGCTGCATACGCATTAACTGAGCCAGGTTCAGGATCTGACGCATTAGGTGCAAAAACAACTGCACGTTTAAATGCAGAAGGTACACATTACGTATTAAATGGTGAAAAACAGTGGATTACAAACTCTGCATTCGCTGACGTATTTATCGTGTACGCAAAAATAGATGGTGAGCACTTCTCGGCATTTATCGTAGAAAAAGAATATGCTGGTGTATCTACAAGTCCAGAAGAGAAGAAAATGGGTATTAAATGTTCTTCAACTCGTACGTTAATTTTAGAAGATGCATTAGTACCGAAAGAAAATTTACTTGGTGAAATCGGTAAAGGTCATATTATCGCGTTCAACATTTTAAATATCGGCCGTTATAAATTAGGTGTTGGTACAGTTGGATCTGCGAAACGTGCAGTAGAAATTTCAGCACAATATGCAAACCAACGTCAACAGTTCAAACAACCAATCGCTCGCTTCCCATTAATTCAAGAGAAACTTGCGAATATGGCAGCAAAAACATATGCAGCTGAAAGCTCTGTATACCGTACAGTAGGGTTATTCGAAAGCCGCATGAGCACATTATCTGAAGAAGAAGTAAAAGATGGTAAAGCAGTAGCAGCTTCTATCGCTGAATATGCAATCGAGTGCTCTTTAAATAAAGTATTCGGTTCTGAAGTACTAGATTATACAGTAGATGAAGGTGTTCAAATTCACGGTGGTTACGGATTTATGGCAGAGTACGAGATTGAAAGAATGTACCGCGATTCTCGTATTAACCGTATTTTCGAAGGGACAAACGAAATTAACCGCCTAATCGTACCAGGTACGTTCTTACGTAAAGCGATGAAAGGTGAATTACCACTTCTTCAAAAAGCACAAAAATTACAAGAAGAGTTAATGATGATGATGCCAGAAGAAGTAGGCGATGAGCCATTAGCACTTCAAAAATATTTAGTAACTAATGCGAAGAAAATCGGCTTAATGGTAGCTGGATTAGCTGCTCAAAAATATGGTAAAGCATTAGATAAAGAGCAAGAAATCCTTGTGAATATCGCTGACATCGTAAGCAATCTATACGCAATGGAGTCAGCTGTTCTTCGTACAGAAAAAGCAATTAAAACAACTGGTCTTGAAAAGAATAAACAAAAAGTGTTATACACTGAGGTATTCTGCCAAGAAGCATTCAACGAAATCGAAGCAGATGCGAAAGAAACACTTATTGCAGTTGAAAACGGCGACATGCTGCGCATGATGTTATCATCATTACGTAAATTAACTCGCCACACACCACTTAACGTAATTCCGAAGAAACGTGAAATTGCTGCGAAAATTTTAGAAGATGAGCGTTACACAGTTTAATACCTTTAAAGAACGGTAGTCGTTTATACGACTACTGTTCTTTTTTTTTTTTTTTTTGAAAAAATGAAATTTTTAGTGACATAAAACTAATGCCATTAGTATAATAAAACTAATAGTATTAGTTTTGTGAAAAGGGAGCTGGAAATATGAGAGTGATACATGAAAAAACGGTATATCAATTGTCATTTTTGCCAAGAGTGTTTCCTGTGAATTGTTACTTTGTCGAGGAAGAAGATGGTTTAACTTTAATTGATGCGGCTTTGCCATATAGCGCAAAAGGAATTTTACAGGCGGTTGAAAAAATAGGGAAACCAATTACGAATATTGTATTAACACATGCGCATGATGATCACATCGGTGCATTAGACGCATTAAAGGAAGTACTGCCTAATGTTCCAGTCTATATTTCTAAGCGGGACGCAAAGCTGTTAGAAGGCGATACGACGTTACAAAAGGATGAACCAAATACGCCAATAAAAGGCGGTGTACCTAAAAAGGTGAAAACGGCACCTGATGTTTTATTAGAAGATGGCGACCGAGTGGGATCGCTTCTTGCGATTATGACACCGGGACATACGCCAGGATCCATGTCGTTTCTTGATATACGAAATAAAGCTCTTATTGTTGGGGATGCATTTCAAACAAGAGGAGGTATGGCTGTTTCAGGACAAATGAAATTTTGGTTTCCGTTTCCGGCGATGGCAACGTGGAGCAAAGACATATCATTACAAAGTGCAGAGAAGTTAAGAGAATATGAGCCTTCCTTGCTTGCGGCAGGACATGGAAAAATGATAAACGATCCAGGGGCTTTCATAGAGCTTGCTATTAAAGAAGCGAAGCGGAATATAGAAAGTAGGAAAGAGGGTTAATTTATGTCACCCAGAATCGGACTTACATTACAAAAAATTGTAGAAACAGCAGCAGAAATAGCAGATGCAAATGGAATACAAGAAGTAACGTTAGCTTCATTAGCGCAAAGGTTAGGGATACGTTCTCCCTCACTATATAATCATGTAAAAGGGTTACAAGATGTACGTAAACATCTTGGTATTTACGGAATACGACAGCTGCATAACAAGCTGGAAGAAGCGGCCGAGGATAAACATATGGATGAAGCAATTCATGCTTTAGGAGAAGCGTATGTAGCATTCGTACGTAAACATCCTGGACTGTATGAAGCAACTTTTTTACGAGATGAAGAAGTAAGAAAAGCAGGTGACGGAATTGTAAAGCTTTGTCTTCAGGTCTTACAACAGTACGATTTAGAAGGAGAGAATGCACTTCATGCGACACGCGGATTCAGAAGTATTTGTCATGGATTTGCGTCGATTGAACAGCAGGGCGGATTTGGTCTGCCATTAGATTTAGATACAAGTTTACATGTATTGTTGGAAACGTTTATTAAAGGATTACGTGAATAAGAAGCGAGGCAAACAAAAACCTTAGAAGTGATTTTTTAGTTATCTTTTTAATTGGGAATCTATATTCGTTAACAGGCGAACAGTATAAATTAGCAAATGCATTTTTATTAGCAGGAGTACTTTGTTCTTATGCTTTAACTATCGTAGTTTTGAAAAGAAGATATTAGATGAGAAAGAGGCTCTAGTGGTTTAGAGGCTCTTTTTTGTTAAATGATATTATTTTGCAGGTTTGAAAAATGTGTATATGGCTAAGAAAAAGCAAACGAAACTGAATACGATAGGATCTTGATATGGACTAGGCTCAGAGCCCTTCTGGATTTCTGTAAGGAAGTCATGTGTTTTCATATTTATTGCTCCTTTATATAAGAATACGTTTAATGAAACTAATACTTACTAATAGAGTTGCACTAATAAATACTAAGAAAAACGTAGTATTACGGTTTTTATAGTTGTTAAGCGCAATGAATAAAAAACAAATGAGAAATAACATATGTAAAGGAATAGAAGTGAGTAATGGCTTTAAAGTTAATATATCAATCAACAGTTTTACATAGAGGATTGCGTAAATGATAAAGAAGATAACTTTAACATATTTTTGTATGAGCACACCTTCCTACCATGGTTTGTTTGAGGATTATGCTGTTATTATAAGGGTAGCTTTTGAATGTTTGTATTTTTCTGTAAGTATAACATTTTTTTGTATTTATAAATAGATGTGACTGATTTGAAATGTAAGAGAGCTTTTTCATGAATACGATTTAAAAAGAACAGAATACTAAAGGAGAATGAAAGAAGAAAGGTAGGAGTATCCTATGCAAAACTTAACAGAGCTTGAAGTAGAAAACTTACGTCATTTAATTGGTGGACACGCAACAATTATTAACAAGTTGGAGCAGTATGCACAGACGTGTACGGATCCACAACTGAAACAAATGCTACAAAAAGATGCACAAGATGCACGAAATACGAAACAGCAATTAATGACTTTCCTAGGATAGGAGGAAGAGAAAGATGAATGAAAAAGATATGGTAAATGATTATTTAGCAGGATTAAATGCAAGTTTAACAAGTTATGCAAATTATATTGCTCAGTCTGATAATGAACAGTTACACCAAACGTTAATTCAAATTCGTAATCAGGATGAGATGCGTCAACGTAATATGTACGAGTACGCAAAGCAAAAGAGTTATTATAAGCCAGCAGCACCTGCGAATCCAATGATTGTACAACAATTAAAAAGTCAATTAAGTATGGAACAATAAGGAAAAGAAAACGAGTGAATTTATTCGCTCGTTTTCTTTTTGTATATGTCAATAAATACATAATAAATATTTTTCCAGTTGTAACAAATATGACGAAAATGGAATATAAAAATTCACAAAAAGGACAAAAACTTTGTTCAATATTTCACAAAGTATCCATGGTTTCTATCGTGGGAATCTCTATAATTAAGGGTGTAAAGAACAAAAGAAATAGATTATATGATCAATTAGGAGAGATTGCTATGAAAAGACATACAAGAAAAATTGCAATTATCGGTACTGGATTAGTTGGATCAAGTTGTGCATATTCCATTGTCAATCAAGGCATTTGCGAAGAGCTATTATTAATTGATATAAATCATGAACGTGCAGTTGGGGAAGCAATGGATTTATCACACTGCATTAACTTTACAAATACAAGAACAAAAGTATATGCAGGAAGCTATGAAGACTGCAAAGATATGGACATCGTTATTATTACAGCAGGACCAGCACCAAAACCAGGGCAAAGTCGCTTAGATACTTTAGGAGCAAGCGCGAAGATTATGGAAAGTGTTGTTGGCGGCGTAATGGAAAGTGGATTTGATGGTATTTTCTTACTTGCATCGAACCCAGTTGATATTATTACATATGAAGTGTGGAAATTATCTGGATTACCTAGAAATCGTGTAATCGGTACTGGTACATCACTAGATTCTTCTCGCTTACGAACAATTTTATCTGAAATGTTACATGTAGATCCTCGTAGTATTCACGGGTATTCATTAGGGGAACATGGTGATTCTCAAATGGTTGCTTGGTCACACGTAACTGTTGGTGGAAAACCAATTCTGCAAATCTTAGAAGAACAAAAAGAACGATTTGGTGAAATAGATTTAGATGAAATTGTTGAGAAGACTGCAAAAGCCGGATGGGAAATTTATAAACGTAAAGGTACTACTTATTACGGAATCGGAAATTCTTTAGCATATATTGCGAGCTCAATCTTTAACGATGATCATCGTGTCATTGCTGTATCAGCTATTTTAGATGGTGAGTATGGTGAATATGATATTTGTACAGGAGTACCAGCTATTATTACTAGAGATGGTATAAGAGAAATTGTAGAACTAAATTTAACAGAGGATGAAGAATCTCGATTCGCAAAATCAAACGACATTTTACGTGATTATATGAAAACAATTAGCTACTAACTTATAGGAGAAGGTGAAACAAATGAAGGAATATATAATGTCTCGTGTATTTAAAGCATCAGCTGGAATCGCACAAGGTATTTTCGTATCCCTTGGAATTGGTTTACTAATCGAAAATATAGGAAGAATTGTTGATATTCCGTTGCTTATTACAATCGGAGTTGTTGCAAAATCACTTATGGCACCAGCCATTGGTGCTGGAATTGCTTTTATGCTCGGTGCAAACGGTCTTGTAATTTTCTCGGCTATGGTAGCTGGAGCAATTGGTGCCGGATCCATTTCAATTACTGAAGCAGGTCTAATTATTAAAACAGGTGAGCCAATCGGTGCATTATTAACAGCGACTTTAGCTGTATATATTGGTAAACGTTTAAGTGGAAAAACTGCGTTAGATATGATGCTCGTTCCATTTGCGGCAATATTAGGTTCTGGTTTAGTCGGCATTTGGTTATCTCATAATATTACTCCTGTTTTAAATGCAGTTGGAGCATTCATTAAAGATAGTTCAGCTGGTAGCCCGTTTATCGCTTCTATCGTCATTGCAGTCGTTTGGGGACTATTACTTATCTCACCAGCTTCATCAGCTGCGTTAGCGATTGCACTTAGCTTAGACGGTGTTGCAGGTGGTGCTGCTCTTGCAGGCTGCGTTGCTCAGTTTATCGGATTCTCTGTCATCTCAGCGAAAGAAAATAATTTAGGTGGTATATTAGCTCAAGCTCTGTGTACTCCAAAAGTACAGTTGCCAAATATCACTAAAAATCCAATGATTCTCGTCCCAACTGTCGTCGCCAGTGCAATAGTTGGTCCAGTATCAGCATTAATTTTCCAACTGGAAGCAGGAAAAGAAATTGCAGGTCTTGGATTAAGTTCTCTTATCGCACCAATTAATTTAATTTCCAGTGAGGGATGGGAAGTTGTCCCGGCGATGGTAATCACTTATATCGTCATTCCAGTAGCTGTTTCTTATATACTTTACATTGCTCTTAAAAAAGCAGGTCGTATTCACTCTGGTGATATGACTGTACCGCAATCTTAACTTGAAAATCTCCTTTTATATAGAGAAAAGCAGACTGAGAAGCCACAGTCTGCTTTTTACATTTTATGATTATGTTTTACTGGAACACGTACGGTTTCTTTTGCTAACAACAGCTGAACGCCGAAGTAGAGTATGCTTGCAAGCGTCATTCCAGAAATGGCGTCTACAAATGCATGTTGCTTCGTAAATAGCGTTGATAAAATAATAAGCGTACCGAAGAAGGTAAGGATGTAATATTCAAAAGCATGTTGTTCTCTACGTTTAAAGGCAGCTAGCATAATGACAAATGTAGTAAGAACGTGAATGCTTGGGAAACAGTTTACCGGTTGATCGATACTATAAATATAGCGGACTAGTTCGGAAAACACGTCTGATCCAACAACGGTTGGACGTGGTACAGTTGTCTGCCAAAAATAATAAATAGAAAAACAAGCAAGTTTTCCAAGAATGACACTACTTAAAGTGACATAATATTGCTTTCGATCTGCAAAGCAGTAATAAATAAGTGCGCCGTATAAGTAAGGAAACCAAAGTAAATAAGGGATAATAAATGCTTTCACAAATGGAATCCAATCATCTACTACAGTTGTGACATCTACTGCGTGTACAGCCGATTTATTTAATACATCGTAAAGGGGACTTACGAGTACGAGTAGAAGTATATAACTTAACGGAAGAAAAGATGAAAGTTTAAATTTCTTCATGATAATCTCCTATGTTTAGTAATGTAAGTAAATTCAATTGATTATAATATAGAAACGCAATTTGGGCTATCGATTTTGCTTACATTTTCTTGAATTCACCTTACGTTTTTGTCACTTGACTGAAAAGAAGGGGAGGGTGCTAAATGAAGCGTTTATCGTATTTCTTAGTTTTTATATTGATATGCCTAGCGAGTGCTGGGTGTGCAAAGGATAAAGAAGGAGAGAAATTAGAATATAACGGAAGAGCACTCGTAATTGGAGTTGTTGGAGAAAAACCGAAAGATACGTTTAGGAATGTAAAGTTTGAGGAAATGAAGTTAGGGGAACTGGAAAAGAAATCTAAGGAAGTAGATGGTTTTCTAATAATGAAAGCTCACTTTCAAGAAGCCTCAACAGATCAGTATAAAAATGTATTTTCATCGCTAAAGAAACCAGTGTTTTTTATCGGTTTACAAGATAAATCATATTCGATTTTTATTACAAAAGGGATAGAGTATAACAGTGCCCGAAAAGATGTAAATGCTATGTATACGCAAGGGTTTGCCAATATCGGAAGTGGTGAAGGACAACAATGGGCAGTTGGTTTATCGAATGGTGGAAATACTGAAGAAAGTATTCATAATATGTACATCGTCGTATTTCAAACCATTGCAGATTATTTGAATAGATGATGAAGGAGCCTATGAATTAGGCTTCTTATTTTTTATGCAGAAGCACATATAACAATATGATTGGGAAGCTCACGAAAGCTTTACGACGTATGCGAGATGCATTCGCGGCTGTAATGAGACTGATTTATAATTTTATATCAGCAATTGCAGATATAAAATTATAAAATTTAATGAAGTGCATCAAGTATTAGCTCGTTTTATCAAGGGATGATAATGTTAGTTCCACATCACTCTCCCTTACGATTGGTATTGGTTTGTGAGCGAGTATACAAGCAGCTTTAGCTTTATTATGATAGGTAGAGCCAGGAACGAGGATTCTCCTTTATTTCGCATGCGGGAATCGGTTATATAGTGGTTCAAATGATTCCGTTGTTTATAAAATTGCTAAAGATATGTAGATTGCTTTTTTATGTGCTGGAATTCCCTAACTATCATGGAATATAATCATTAAAAATTCTAAATAATATAATTTTCAACTTGATTTTTTTGGGAAAAACAGTAATTATATGAATGTGTAATTCTAATGTTAAATTAGGAACGATAGGAATAAGGGGGGGTATAAATGGGAGAGATCAAGGTTACTCCAGAGGAATTAAGAAATAGAGCAAAAAATTTTAAATACGCTAGCGCTGAAGCAACTGATCGTCATAATAGGATTCTTTCAGAATTGTTGAATCTTCAAATGAGATGGATAGGAGCTTCAAGTTTATCTTTTTATAATGATTTGCCTACTTTAACCAAAGCTTATGAGTCTTTTAATAGTCATTTGAAAAATATTGAAGAAGAATTAGTGCGTATTGCCCTTAAATTTGAAACAACAGATAATAATGGAGTTAATATGACTAGTGGTGCTACCGGATTAAGTGGTACAGGGTTAAGTGCTGCTGGGTTAAGTGCTGCTGGATTAGGTGCTGGATTAGGAATTAATAATAAAGTTAATTTACAATCAATAACTGATTTGTTAAGTACCAAGTCTAAAGAAGGCTATTTATATAATGAAAGAAGTGGCCCGTTATATGCTAAAGCTATAGGTGGTGAATTGAAAGCTGGAGCAATTATTGGAGGCAGTGCCTCATATAACACTGTAAAAGTAGGTATTGAAGGTTCAGTAAATATTGATGGAAGAGATTTAAAAGGAGAAGCAAGTTTAAGCATGGCGAACGCGGAAGTTGCTGCTAAAATAGATAAAAATGGATTTGAACTTGGGGCGGAGGCCTCTTTAGCAAAATATGAAGCGGGTATAGATATACCTATACCATTTACAGATCATGATTTACATCTTGGTGGTTCAGCCTCACTTGGACAAGCCGGTGGTTCACTAAAGGTAAGTTCAAGTGGATTTAAAGTGAATTTCCCTTGGGGGCCTGGAGCTAGTCCTGTGGGTACAGGTGTTGAAGTAGAGATAAAGTAAAAAGGAGTATCTTGTATGACTTTAGAAAGTTTGAAGAAATTTTTAACAATTCTTTTTGTTATTTGTTTTTTTGGTACTATTATTTTTACAATGTTTGATGCTACATATAATTTAAAAGAAAAAATAATCTTTTCATTGATATATTTAATTACAGTTCCTATTAGTTTTTTAATTTTATATAAAATAGGTAAATTTTTTATTAAGTAAAGAGGTGAATTAAAATGGAGAAGATAGAGAAAGATACATTACTTCCGATTGGTTCAGTTGTGAAATTTAAAACATGGGAACAACCATTGATGATATATGGTAGAAAACAAGAAGATTCAAAAACTAAGAAAACTTGGGATTATGTAGCTTGTTATTATCCTATCGGAAATATTTCCACCGAATATAATATGTTTTTTAATCATGAACATATATCAGAAGTGATTTTTACTGGATATGTAAATGAAGATGAAATGAAGTTGCGTGAAGATTTGAAATAGCATTATTGATTTTACAACTATAATAATTATAATATATTCACTAGGGTATATTATAGTTATTATAGTTTTTTTGAATGTAAATAGGAGGATATTTATTGTGAGGATAAGGGGGAATGATGTTGAAAACTATTAAAAATATATTATTATTTGTTCTATGTTTGGTGGTTCTTAGTGGTTGTTTTACAAGAGAGGGAACGATTGTTGGTGGTAAGGTTCATGGAGGTTCAAATAGTATAGATGGAAAGTATAAAAGTTTCACAGGTTTTGCAACTCAAGATATGGATGTAAAAAAAGGTGAAAGCTGGACATTTACCTTTGATGATAAAACTAAGCAAGGAACCATAAAGGCTTATGTTTTGGATTCAAATGATAATACAATACTGGAAGTTAATAGTGGAAACAGTAAAAATAATATTAAAGTGTCTAAAGATGATACATATAAAGTTAAAATTATAACAGAAGAACATGGTGGAGAATTTGAAATATCATGGAAAAAAGAAAAGTAGTTAAGTTAATGAGTATTGGGCTATTATTATGTTCTTAGGATTCGAATACCTTCGAAAGAGATGGGGAAAAAGGAAATTTTCAGAAAAGTTTCTGCAAGCAAAATTTGCTGATGAAGGAAAAGGGATTTTGATTATTACTTATGTAATAGATTTATATGTAATATCTATTCCTTTAAAAGTAAAGAAATATAATTCACTTTAATTTGTATTGAATATAGAAGTGATTATGCTATGAAAGTCATGTTTATTCATGGCTTTTCTTTGTAGTAATTTCTTAATTATGAGCTCAATAGTATCCATCCGTTGTAGTGTTATGCGGTGGGTTATTCATTAGGGTTAGTAGCCAGGAACAGGGATTTCCCCGTATTTCAAGGGCGGGGATTGACTATACAGTGGTTCAAATAATTTCGTTATTTATGCGATTATTTGTTGGGGTTGCTAAAGCCATTTTGTCCTACACTAGTAGGGCTTTTTTATTAACAGTAATTCCTCAATACGCAAGAAATATGCAAATATGCATATTGTATTTATTTGGATATTTTGTATGTTAAAATTAAATATAGGGATTTTTGTATATAAAGAACTAAAATCAGAAATATCCAGTGAATTTTGAGAGGTGTTACATGTTTACAAACAAGAAATTAATTCGAATTGGTCTAACATTGCTTGTATGTTTATTTGGAATTGATTTTACAATCAGTTATTTTCAAACATATCTTGAATCAGCGGCAGGTATTAAATGGGTAATACCAGAAACTTTGAGAACTATTTTGTTAGATGCCCCTGAAAGTATATTGGTTATTTTAGGCGCAATTGCTTTATATGATTTCACAAAAGAAACATCGCAAAAAGACGCATCAATTTAGATGCGTCTTTTTTCTTTGCGGTAATTTCTTCAACATCATGGAATACTCTCACTATTACGGCCAAAATCGTTAGTTTCTTTCATCTGTACGCCTTTGTTATTTAAAGTTTTCCAGGTTTTGTGACTACAGGATGAAATGGTTAAATAAACGTTTGTTTAAGATATATGTTCGGTAGGAAGAAACCGATGCAGCTCAAGGGTGAACAAAGAAAAATAGGGAGTTAATCAAACGTTTGTTTAAGGCATATGTTCGGTAGGGAGAAATTGTTGCAGCTCAAGGGTGAACAAAGAAAAATAGGGAGTTAATCAAACGTTTGTTTAAGATATATGTTCAGCGAGGAATTGGGAAAGAATCAAAAAAATTTATATATTTATTTTTTCTTAACAAATGGCGGGAAAATAAGGAAAATTCGCAGGATTATTAAAATTTATCACGAAATAAGTAAAAGTTTAGCGAATAATCGTTTGAAATAATAAAACGTTTTCTATATGATAAAGGTAAAGGTTAGTAAAAAAGTAGGTGAATTTATGACAGTAACATTTTATTCATATCCAAAGTGTGGCACATGTCAAAAAGCAAAGAAATGGTTTGAGGCAAACGATGTAGCATATGAGATGATTCATATTGTTGAAAATCCACCATCAAAAGAAGATTTACGTAATTTACATGAAAAAAGTGAATTACCATTAAAAAAATTCTTTAATACAAGTGGAATGCGTTACCGTGAACTTGGTCTGAAAGATAAGTTGAAAGATGCAAGCGAAGACGAAATGTACGAGCTTTTAGCATCTGATGGCATGTTGATTAAACGTCCAATTGTAACAAATGGAACGAATGTAACACTTGGTTTTAACGAAGAGCAGTTTGAAAGTGTGTGGAAAAAGTACCAATAAGGTATTTTTACATAATTAATACATTCACTGGAGGTACAGTCATGAGCATTCCAAATAATTTACGTTACTCTGAAGAACACGAATGGGTAAAAACTGAAGGTAATGAAGTTGTTATCGGTATTACTCACTTTGCACAAGGTGAGCTAGGCGATATCGTATTCGTTGAACTTCCTGAAGTAGGTGCAACAATCGAAGCTGACGAGCCATTCGGAAGCGTAGAATCTGTTAAAACAGTTTCTGAGTTATACGCACCTGTAAGCGGTAAAGTTGTAGCAGTAAACGAAGAATTAAGTGACCAACCAGAACTTGTTAACGAATCTCCATACGAGGGTGCATGGATGGTTAAAGTTGAACTTTCTGATGCAAGCCAAGTTGAAAAGTTATTAACTGCTGAAAAATATGCAGAAATGACAAACCAAGACTAATTATAGTCGACTAAAGGACAGCCTTTGTGCTGTCCTTTTTTATTTTATGTAAAATAATGAACGTAAAATCATATACTAATTATCGTGTAGGAGAACGTTTTTGGAAAAACTTTTCGTTTAAGTTTTATGCAGTTCTAGCTGCTTGCGCTTTTCTTTGTCTAGCTTCAGCGGCTAGAACAGTCGGTCATTTCACTTCTGAACTTGAGGCGAAAAGCGCCTCTAGTTCAGGAGTTCCAATGCCCTCTTGTTCTAAGCAAGCCGCTTGCGCTTTTCATTATGATCCAGCTCCAGCGGCTAGATTGTTCGGTGGTTTCGCTTCTTCCTGCAAGGCAAAAGGCGCCTTTACGTCAGAAGCTCCATCCCACTCACAATCTGAACGAGCCGCTTGCGCTTTTCATTATGATCCAGCTCCAGCGGCTAGAACAGTCGGTCATTTCACTCCTTCACTTGAGGCAAAAGGCGCCTCTAGTTCAGGAGTTCCAATGCCCTCCTGTTCTAAACGAGCCGCTTGCGCTTTTCTTTTGCAAAAATAAACAGGAAACAACATGAAAATAACGAATATACTATATACTAAGTTAAAGGTTGTATAGTATATGGTGATCGGGTGATGACATATGATTTATGTAGAAAAAGTCATTATTGTAGAAGGTACATCAGATAGAAGAAAGATTGAATCTATTATTCGTGAACCGGTGGAAATTGTTTGTACAAATGGTACAATTGGTTTGTCGAAAATGGATGAGCTCGTTGATCAGTTTTTTGATAAGGAAGTGTATGTGCTAGTGGATGCTGATGATGCTGGAGAAAAGTTAAGGAAACAATTTCGAAAAGAATTTCCGCAAGCAGAGCATATTTATATTGATCGCTCGTACCGAGAAGTGGCAACTGCGCCATCTTCACACTTAGCAAATGTATTATGGGGAGCTGACATTGACGTTTATACAGAATATTTACGGTAAGGAATGATAGAAGTGATTGACTGGACAGGAGCCGAAGCTACAGCCTTAATAGAGAACGAAGAAAAAACAGTGCTATATGTATATACTCCAATGTGTGGAACATGCCAATTAGCAAAAAAGATGTTAACGGTTGTTGAGATGACAATTGAGGATCTGAAAATTGGGATGTTAGATTTAAATTATGCTCCGCATTTAGCGAAAGAGTATGGAATCGAAAGTGTACCGTGTTTACTTGTTTTTGAAAATGGGACACTCATGAAGAAGATATATGCATTTCATTCAGTTGAATATTTATATACGGAATTAAAGTAGGCGGCAAAGTTTTTGCCGCCTCGACATATTTCTTGGGAAATATGTCGAGATGCAGGGTGATTACAGTATTTGTCGAGCGAAAGTAACAGGATTGCTCTTTAGTGAGAGGGAATGGTATGTGTAATAGAAAGTGATATGAAGGATGTGATTTAGGGTGAAATTATATTCTTTGCTGCAATCATTTGTAAATTACGCTAATGGTCAATATCATTTAGAGCCGCTTTTAAGACAAGGAGAGAAAACTGTTAATTTCCGCTTTGGAGATGAAAGTTGTTCGTTACAAATTTCAAGAGATTATATAGAGCTGTTACATGAGGAAAGAGGAACGGAGCAGATCGTTTGTGTAGATGAGGAAGATATAAAAGAATTGGTGAACGGCAATGTACGATTGCAAATGCTAATGAATGATGGACGAGTGCAATATTCGGGAACGTATCGAACGATGCTATTGGTTGAATCGATGTTTCATATATGTAAACCAATGTCAGTAGGTGCTTAAAATTCTGAAGTTTCATTTTTTACGAAAATTTCTGTTGACATGGTGTGTGGATATTGATACAATTCAATTCATAAAATATAGACAATTTCATAAATTACAAATCAGACGAAAATGTAATCTGATTTCTCTTATCAAGAGAGGTGGAGGGACTGTGCCCTGTGAAGCCCGGCAACCGTCAACTTATGTTGAAATGGTGCCAATTCCTGCAAAGCAAATGCTTTGAGAGATGAGAGAGAGGGATAATGTTGTTATATACGCATATAAACCTTTCTGCTTCTCTAAAGCGGAAAGGTTTTTTTGTTGTTTGAATG
Organism: Bacillus basilensis; assembly: GCF_050630465.1. Lineage (NCBI taxonomy): Bacteria > Bacillati > Bacillota > Bacilli > Caryophanales > Bacillaceae > Bacillus > Bacillus basilensis. The sequence goes on from NZ_JBNTQO010000017.1 coordinate 25,369, forward strand.
TGGAGGACATTCAAATAATAAAAGTAGTGATAACGGTGGACTACACGCATCAAAAATAAAAAATTGCGGAGTATGTCCAAACAAAAAGGGGTGAACATCATGATTTTATTAGAAAATGTAAAGAAAATATATAAAGCAAAAAGCGGTGATGTCACTGCTGTAGATAATGCCAATTTAAAAATAGATAAAGGTGAAATATTTGGTGTTATCGGATATAGTGGCGCTGGAAAAAGTTCTTTAATTAGATTATTCAATCAGCTAGAGAAACCAACTTCTGGCCAAATTACAATTGCAAATCGTGTCATTTCAGCCATTACAGGAAGCGAACTTCGTAAGGCAAGGCAAGAAATTGGAATGATTTTTCAGCACTTCAACTTACTTTGGTCACGAACTGTACGTGAAAATATCGAGTTCCCACTTGAAATTGCAGGTGTCGATAAGGCGGCGAGAAGAAAACGTGTTGATGAATTAATTCATCTTGTTGGTTTAGAAGGAAGAGGAGACGCGTATCCATCCCAGCTAAGCGGAGGACAAAAGCAACGCGTTGGGATTGCAAGAGCATTAGCTAACAATCCAAAAGTACTTTTATGTGATGAAGCAACGTCAGCTCTTGATCCAGAAACGACAGATCAAATTCTAGATTTATTATTAGATATTAATAAGCGTCTCGGTTTAACAATTGTACTCATTACACACGAGATGCACGTAATTCGAAAGATTTGTAATCGTGTTGCGGTAATGGAGAAAGGAAAGATTGTAGAAACAGGTCCAGTACTTGATGTGTTCCGTAATCCGCAGAAAGACATTACGAAACGATTTGTACAGCAGTTAACGGATTCTGAAGATACAAATGAAACGATTGAAAGTTTAATTGAAAAGTATCCAGATGGAAAAGTAATTCGTTTGCAGTTTATCGGTGAGGCTGTAGAAAGACCAGTGCTTCAAAGATTAATGCAGCGCAGTGATATAGAAGTTAGCATTTTGCAAGGAAATATCGCACAAACGAATAACGGCTCTTACGGTAGTTTAGTTGTTCATTTAAATGGTGAGGAAACAGCGATTCAGCAAGCAATAGAGGGAATACATCAAGATCAAGTAGAGCTGGAGGTGATTGCACATGGATAAGTTACTCACAAACGTTGATTGGAATCAAATGTTAGAAGCAACTGGTGAAACGTTATATATGACGGCAATCGCAGCTCTTGCCACATTTGTTTTAGGACTCATTTTAGGATTGTTACTCTTTATGACAGCGAAAGATAATTTATGGGAAAACAAAGCGGTTAACACGGCGATTGGAGCGTTCGTAAACATTTTCCGCTCGATACCGTTCATTATTTTAATCATTTTATTAATCCCATTCACAAAGATTCTGCTTGGAACAATTCTTGGAGCGAGTGCTGCACTTCCGGCTTTAATTATTGGAGCGGCACCGTTTTACGCAAGAATGGTTGAAATTGCCCTTCGTGAAATTGATAAAGGTGTAATTGAAGCTTCAAAAGCAATGGGAGCAAAAACAAGCACAATTATTTTGAAAGTGCTAATTCCAGAATCGTTACCAGCATTAGTGTCTGGTATTACAGTTACGACAATTGCTTTAGTAGGCTATACAGCAATGGCGGGAGTTGTTGGTGCTGGTGGCCTTGGAACACTTGCTTATTTAGAAGGGTTCCAACGAGGAAATAATGACGTAACAATCGTTGCGACAATTTGTGTATTACTAGTTGTATTTTTCATTCAGTGGATTGGTGATCGTGTAACGACTCGAATAGATAAAAGATAATAAAAAACGAGAGGATGTTTCAAATGAAAAAATTATTACTTACAGCACTTATTTCAACTTCTATTTTGGGGTTAGCTGCTTGTGGCGGGAAAGATAAAGATGAAAAGAAACTAGTTGTGGGGGCTTCTAACGTACCGCACGCTGAAATTTTAGAAAAGGCAAAACCGTTACTTGAGAAAAAAGGAATTGAATTAGAAGTGAAAAAATTCCAAGATTACGTGTTGCCAAATAAATCGTTAGCGGATAAGGATTTAGATGCAAACTACTTCCAGCACATTCCGTATTTAGAAAAAGAAATTAAAGATAAAAAATATGATTTTGAAGTGGCAGGAAAAATTCATTTAGAACCGATTGGTGTATATTCTCAAAAATATAAGAGCTTAAAAGAGCTTCCAGACGGTGCAACAATTATTATGAGTAATTCTGTTGCTGACCATGGACGTGGTTTAGCAATTTTACAAAAAGAGGGCATTTTAAAAATTAAAGATGGAGTAGATCCCGTTAAAGCAACTCCAAAAGATATTGCAGATAATCCGAAAAACTTAAAATTCAAAACGGATATCGAGCCTGGTTTATTACCACAAGTGTATAACAATAAAGAAGGCGACGCTGTTTTAATTAACTCGAACTATGCAATTGATGCGAAGTTAAATCCAGAAAAAGATGCAATTGCCATTGAAGGAAATGATTCACCGTACGCAAACGTAGTAGCTGTTCGTAAAGGCGATAAAGATAAGAAAGAGATTAAAGCTCTTGTAGAAGTATTACACTCTAAAGAAATTGAAGACTTTATTAATAAAGAATATAAAGGGGCAGTTGTTCCTGTAAAAGAATAATTGCTGTGTAAGGGTTGGTGTATGCCAGCCCTTTTTATAACTACATAATTATACAGGAGAAGGGGACATCATATGAAAAAGATTCTATTGTCAGTTGTTACAGCGCTGTCTGTATTTACATTAGCTGCTTGTGGAGGAAAAGAGGAAAATAAGCTTGTTGTGGGAGCTTCTAACGTGCCGCACGCTGTTATTTTAGAAAAAGCACAGCCAATATTAGAGAAAAAAGGTATTAAATTAGAAATTAAAAAATTCCAAGACTATGTGTTACCGAATAAAGCGTTGGCGGATAAGGATTTAGATGCGAACTATTTCCAGCACATTCCGTATTTAGATAAAGAAATCCAAGAAAAAGGATATAAAATTGTAAACGCAGGAAAAATCCATTTAGAGCCAATGGGCATTTATTCTAAGAAATATAAAAGCTTAAAAGACTTACCAGATGGTGGAACCGTGATTATGAGTAATAACGTAGCGGAGCGTGGCCGTATGTTAGCGTTATTACAAAAAGGCGGCGTTATTAAATTAAAAGACGGTGTAGATGTTGTTAAGGCGACAGTAAAAGATGTTGTAGAAAATCCGAAAAACTTAAAATTTAAAACAGATGTAGAACCTGGACTTTCACCAAAGTTATATGAAAATAATGAAGGTGATGCTTTATTCATTAATTCAAACTACGCAATTGATGCAAATTTAAATCCAACAAAGGATGCAATTGCGATTGAAGGATCAGACTCTCCATACGCAAATATTATTGCAGTTCGTAAAGGTGACGAGAAGAAAAAAGAAATTAAAGAGCTAGTAGAAGTACTGCATTCAAAAGAAATTCAAGATTTTATTAATAAAGAATATAAAGGTGCTGTACTGCCAGTAAGTGAATAAATATGAAGGAAAGGACTGGTAATTTTCCAGTCCTTTTTTCTTTATATAAATAAGAAGAAAGGTGTATCATAGAAAGGTGAAAAGGAAATACTTATATACATTTGTGAAAAAATTGTTACTTTTTTTCGTCGTTTGCGATATCATTTTATTTGATATAAAATTAGAATGAGAATAAAATGAGAATATGAACGTTTTAGGAATTTTTAAAATGTATATATAGGATTAATGGAGGTATTGAGATGGCTGGTTCTACATTAACGGTTAAAGACTTACACGTATCAATTGACGGCAAAGAAATTTTAAAAGGTGTAAACCTTGAAGTAAAAGGTGGAGAAATCCACGCAATTATGGGACCTAACGGAACAGGTAAATCAACTTTATCTTCTGCAATTATGGGTCACCCAAAGTATGAAGTAACAGAAGGTAGCATCATCATTGACGGTGAAGATGTATTAGAAATGGAAGTAGACGAGCGCGCACAAGCAGGTCTATTCTTAGCAATGCAATATCCAAGTGAAATTAGCGGAGTTACAAACGCTGACTTCTTACGTTCTGCAATTAATGCACGTCGTGAAGAAGGCGATGAAATTTCTCTTATGAAATTTATCCGTACATTAGATAAAAACATGGAATTCCTAGAAATGGATCCAGAAATGGCACAACGTTACTTAAACGAAGGTTTCTCTGGTGGAGAGAAAAAACGTAACGAAATTCTTCAATTAATGATGATTGAGCCAAAAATCGCAATCTTAGATGAAATCGACTCTGGTCTTGATATCGATGCATTAAAAGTTGTATCTAAAGGTATTAACCAAATGCGCGGTGAAGAGTTCGGTTGCCTAATGATTACGCATTACCAACGTTTATTAAACTACATCACTCCAGACTTCGTTCACGTTATGATGAACGGTCGTATCGTTAAATCTGGTGGCCCTGAGCTTGCACAACGTCTAGAAGCTGAAGGTTATGACTGGATTAAAAAAGAATTAGGTATTGAAGACGAAACAACAGAGCAAGAAGCGTAAGAGAGGAGCATAAACATGACAATCGGTACATTACCTTTCGATCAAGAAACAATCCGTCAACGCGCAAGCGAAGTAAACGAAGCTGCTTGGTTGACTGAGTTCCGCTTACAAGCTCTTGCACAAGCAACTGAACTTCCAATGCCAACGCCTGATAAAACGAAAATTGAAAAATGGGACTTTATCGGAAAAGGCGACGCTGCTAAGCAAGAGCCTGTAAGTTCTTTAACAGAGCTTCCAGAAGCAGTGAAAAACTTAATCGATGAAAATAACAGCGTATTAGTGCAACGTACTGGTACAACTGCGTTCGTTTCTTTAGCAGACGAAGCAAAAGAAAAAGGTGTTATTTTCACAGATATCGTAACAGCTGCAACTGAGCATGCTGAACTATTACAAAAGTATTTAATGAAAGATGGCGTGAAAGTAGACGAGCATCGTCTAACTGCACTTCATGCTGCATTAATCAACGGCGGTGCATTCGTATATGTTCCGAAAAACGTTGTTCTTGAAACTCCACTTCAAGCTGTATTCTTAGTAGACGGCGAAGAAGCTAACGTATATAACCACGTATTATTCGTAGCTGATGCGAACAGTACTGCAACTTATGTAGAAAACTACGTTGCAAATGAAAATGCTAAAGGTATTGCAAATATCGTAGCAGAAGTAATCGTGGAACAAGGCGCACAAGTGAAATTCGGTGCGGTTGATCTATTAGCAAAAGACGTAACAACTTACGTTAACCGCCGCGGCGTTGTAGGACGCGACGGCCGTATTGATTGGGCTCTAGGCCTTATGAATGACGGAAACACAATTTCAGAGAACGTTACGAACTTAATGGGCGACGGTTCATATGCTGATACGAAAACAGTAACAATTGGCCGTGGTAACCAAACACAAAACTTTACAACTAAAGTTGTTCACTTCGGTAAACACTCTGAAGGTTGGATTTTAAAACACGGTGTACAAAAAGATAGTGCAACATCTATCTTTAACGGAATTGGTAAGATTGAACACGGTGCATCTAAATCAAATGCACAACAATCTTCTCGCGTTCTTATGTTAGATGAAAAAGCTCGCGGTGATGCAAACCCAATTCTTTTAATCGACGAAGATGATGTAATGGCAGGTCACGCAGCTTCAGTAGGCCGCGTAGATCCATACCAACTATACTACTTGATGAGCCGTGGTATTCCAAAACGCGAAGCAGAACGTTTAGTCATCCATGGATTCTTAGCACCTGTAGTTAATGAGCTTCCAATTGAAGGAGTAAAGGCACAGCTTGTTGAGGTAATTGAAAGGAAAGTTCGCTAATGAATATTCATGAAATACGCAAACAGTTTCCAATTCTTGATCAAAAAGTGAACGGCAAACAACTTGTTTATTTCGATAGTGCAGCAACTTCTCAAAAACCAATTCAAGTCATTGAAACGTTAGAACGTTACTATAAAGAATATAATTCTAACGTGCATCGCGGTGTTCATACGCTCGGTACGAAAGCTACCGACGCGTATGAAGGTGCACGCGAGAAAGTTCGCAAGTTTATTAACGCGAAATCAATGGAAGAGATTATTTTCACGCGCGGAACGACAACTGCATTAAATACAGTAGCGGCTAGCTATGGTCTTGAAAATGTAAAAGAAGGCGATGAAATCGTTATTTCTTACATGGAGCACCATAGTAACATCATTCCGTGGCAACAAGTTGCTAAGAAAACTGGTGCAACGTTAAAATACCTTCCGCTTCAACCAGACGGTACAATTTCTTTAGAAGATGTTCGTCAAACAGTTACACCGAATACAAAAATCGTTTCTATTATGCAAGTATCAAACGTACTTGGAACGATTAACCCTGTAAAAGAAATCGGAGCAATCGCACACGAAAACGGTGCAATTATGGTCGTTGATGGTGCACAAAGTACACCTCATATGAAAGTAGATGTACAAGATTTAAACTGTGATTTCTACGCATTATCTGCTCATAAGATGTGCGGACCTACAGGTATCGGCGTATTATATGGTAAGAAAGAATTGCTGAACAATATGGAGCCAATTGAATTTGGCGGTGAAATGATTGATTTCGTAGATTTACAAGAATCTACTTGGAAAGAGCTTCCGTGGAAGTTTGAAGCAGGTACACCGATTATCGGTAATGCAATCGGACTTGGTGCGGCAATTGATTTCCTAGAAGAAATTGGTCTTGATAATATTGAAAAGCATGAGCATGAATTAGCGCAATACGCTTTAGAAAGACTATCAGAAGTAGACGGCGTTACAATTTATGGTCCAAAGCATCGTGCTGGTCTTGTTACATTTAATATTGAAGACGTACATCCTCACGATGTAGCGACTGTATTAGATGTAGAAGGTATTGCGGTTCGCGCAGGACACCACTGTGCACAACCGCTTATGAAGTGGCTGAAAGCTTCTTCAACAGCACGTGCGAGCTTCTATTTATATAATACAAAAGAAGAAATTGATACATTTGTTGAATCGCTAATCAAGACAAAGGAGTATTTCACAAATGTCATTTAATAATTTAGATACGTTATATCGTCAAGTTATTATGGATCATTACAAAAATCCTCGTAACCATGGCGTGTTAGAAGATAGTGTTACCGTTAACTTGAACAATCCAACTTGCGGCGATCGTATTCAACTTACGATGAAAGTAGAAGAAGGTATTGTACAAGAGGCGAAGTTTGAAGGAGAAGGATGTTCTATCTCAATGTCTTCAGCTTCAATGATGACACAAGCAGTAAAAGGTAAGAAAATTGAAGAGGCACTTCAGCTTTCTAAAATTTTCTCTGACATGATGCTAGGAAAAGAGTACGATGACAGCATTGATTTAGGAGATATTGAAGCATTACAAGGCGTATGCAAGTTCCCTGCACGTATTAAATGTGCAACATTAGCGTGGAAAGCGTTAGAAAAGGGCTTAAACGAAGATAAGTAATGTTACAGGTTCCTAAAAACGAGGTTATCTAAGGAGGGACACACCAACATGGCGAAGCAACTGCCAGATATCGGCGATTATAAATATGGTTTCAAAGACAAAGACGTTTCGATTTTCCGTGCTGGACGCGGTTTAACAAAAGAAATCGTTGAAGAGATTTCACGTATGAAAGAAGAACCACAGTGGATGTTAGACTTCCGTTTAAAATCACTGGATAAGTTCTATGAAATGCCAATGCCACAATGGGGCGGCGACTTAAACGACTTAGATTTCGATGAAATTACGTACTACGTAAAACCATCTGAGAAATCTGAGAAGTCTTGGGATGAAGTACCTGATGAAATTAAAGCAACATTTGATAAATTAGGTATTCCAGAAGCTGAGCAAAAATATTTAGCTGGTGTATCTGCACAGTACGAATCTGAAGTTGTATACCACAACATGAAAGAAGACCTAGAAGCTCTAGGAATCGTCTTCAAAGATACAGATAGCGCATTAAAAGAGAACGAAGATATTTTCCGTGAGCATTTCGGAAAAGTAATCCCACCAACAGACAACAAATTCTCTGCATTAAACTCTGCAGTTTGGTCTGGTGGATCATTCATCTACGTTCCAAAAGGTATTAAAGTTGATACACCACTTCAAGCGTATTTCCGTATTAACTCTGAAAATATGGGACAATTCGAGCGTACGCTTATTATCGTAGACGAAGGCGCACACGTACACTACGTAGAAGGTTGTACAGCACCTGTTTACACGACTAACTCACTTCACAGTGCGGTAGTAGAAATCATCATTAAGAAAGATGCATATTGCCGTTATACAACAATCCAAAACTGGGCGAACAACGTATACAACCTAGTTACAAAACGTGCCGTTTGTGAAGAAAACGCAACGATGGAATGGATTGACGGTAACATCGGATCTAAATTAACGATGAAATACCCAGCAGTTATCTTAAAAGGCGAAGGCGCTCGTGGTTTAACATTATCTATCGCGATTGCTGGTAAAGGCCAACACCAAGATGCTGGTGCGAAAATGATTCACTTAGCACCAAACACATCTTCAACAATCGTTTCTAAATCGATTGCGAAGCATGGTGGTAAAGTAACTTACCGTGGTATCGTACACTTCGGACCAAAAGCGAAAAACTCTCGCTCTAACATCGAGTGTGACACGTTAATCATGGATAACCAATCTACATCTGATACAATTCCTTACAACGAAATCAAAAACGATTACGTTTCACTTGAGCATGAAGCGAAAGTATCGAAAGTATCAGAAGAACAATTATTCTACCTAATGAGCCGCGGTATTTCTGAGCAAGAAGCTACAGAAATGATCGTAATGGGCTTCATCGAGCCATTCACTCGCGAACTTCCAATGGAATACGCAGTTGAAATGAACCGCCTAATCAAGTTTGAGATGGAAGGTTCTATCGGTTAATATTTAAAGTGGAAGCGCCCTGCTGTGCAGGGCGCTTTTTTATGTTGTGTTGGGGGGAGTCAGGATACCCAAGGGGGTTTCCAACTGAATATATCGACCACAACTCGGAATATATCAACGATTATTTCAATATATCGACGATTCGACAAGGAATATCGACTTATCAACAAATTACGACAAAAGAAATTCTTCATATACCCCGCACCATTTTATATAAAAAGAGACCGACTGGAAGTAAGGCCAAGATACTGACAAATCCACTGGTGAATCCAATTGAAAAACGCCCTACGAACCTTTTGTTAAACTTTTTGACAAATCCAACACTGCCCAAATCCAACACTACCTGAATCCCACACAAAACCATCTAAAATCCTTTCACACCAACTAGAAAAAGCAAAAGTTTTTCATATTAAAAAGGGCAATCTTTTGCTTTTTCTCACAATGCGAGTACAATGTAAAATAGCAAGAAAAGACGAAAAGTATTTACAGGATTATTGCGTACGTGTAGCGTAAATGGCAGTAAGGAACTGAGAGGAGGTTTTTTCTCTGAATATAAATAAAGAAACAATCATCCACCTTTATCATACAAACGATATACATAGTCATTTTGAAAATTGGCCGCAAATTTCTCGGTTTGTACAAGGGGAGAAAAAGCGAAGACAGGAAGCGGGAGAGACCGTTTTGACGGTTGATATCGGCGATCATGTGGATCGTTTTCATAGTATTTCGGAAGCGACAAATGGGCTTGGCAATACGAAGCTTTTAAATGAGGCGTTATATGATTATGTAACGATCGGAAATAATGAAGGAATTACGTTAGCGAAGGAGCATTTGAATCGTCTATATGATGATGCTGGATTTGAGGTGCTCGTTGCGAATTTATTTGAAAAAGAAGGTGTACGTCCAGAGTGGGCAAAGCCTTATAAATTACATACAACGACAGATGGGATTACGATTGCCTTGATCGGGTTAACGGTTGCGTATCCAGAGTTTTATCAAATGTTAGATTGGCATATTGAAGATCCAATTAAGCATTTAGAGTCTATTTTAGAAGAAGTGCGAGATGAGGCTCATATTACGGTTGTCCTGTCTCACCTTGGAAAAAGTATGGATGAGTATATGGCAGAGCATTATGATATAGATGTGATTTTAGGGGCACATACGCATCATTTATTTGAGCGTGGTGTTCTTATGAATAATACGTTACTTTGTTGTTGTGAAAAGTGGGGACGTTACGTTGGGCACGTTCAGCTTACTGTGGATAAAGAGACGAAGAAGCTGTTGAAAAAAGACGGTAGAGCGATTAAGACAGAACGTTTAGGAGCTTATAGTAAGCCGTTATCCACAATTGAAATGCTGCAGGAAGAAAGTAAACATATTATGGAAGAGCCTGTCGTTCATTTAAAGGAATCATTACCGGTTGATTGGTTTCATGAGACATCATTTTCGCACATGTTAGCAAATGCGCTGAAAACGTGGTGCGGTGCAGAGATTGGAATGGTGAACGCTGGTGTACTTCTTGAAGGGTTAGAAGAAGGTGTTGTGACGCGCGGAGATATTCACAGAATTTGTCCACATCCAATTAATCCATGTCTATTAAAAGTGCCCGGGAAAACGTTAAGGGAAGTTATTTTGAAAGCACGTCGCCCGAATATGGAGAACCTTGAGGTAAAAGGATTTGGATTTCGCGGAAAAGTGATGGGGAAAATGATTTACGCTGGTGTAGAAGTCATTCCAGATAAGATTCCTGGGAATAAAATTTTACTCGAAGATGTATTAATTAACGGGGAATCGCTGGAATTAGATCGTATATATACAGTAGGAACGATTGATATGTTTACATTTGGCTACTTATACCCAGAGCTATCCACACTTTCTGACAAACAATATTATATGCCAGAACTACTTAGAGATGTGTTAACAGACATGTTAATAACTCATACATCTTCTGTCAAACTATAGGCTAGTTAACTTGTAACACTCATTTTTCTCTTGTCATACAGATAAGAAAGAGAGGAGTGTGAACTATGGTTAATGTGGAGCCAATTATAATCGATAATTATACGTTTATTGCGGTTAGCGTCAAACTTCCAAAGACAAATTTGCTAGCTGTAATGAGCGATAAAGGATATATTATGTGCGGTGCATTAGATGTAGGTCTTTTAAATGAGAAGTTAGGGGATCGAGGTATTATTGCTGGCCGTGCGGTTGGTGTAAGAACGATTGAACAACTTCTTGAAGCACCGCTAGAATCAGTAACGATTGAAGCCGAAGTTTTAGGTATTACGGCTGGCACAATCGGAAAAGAAGCGTTATTAAAAATGAGATAAGCATATATCGTCCCTCCTTCTTGCATAGAAATGATATAAGAAGGAGGTTTTTTTATGAGTATATTTCGTTCGAAAAATTCGCGGTTTCGAAGGGGACCTATTTCCTTTCGCCACATACTGCTTATGTCGTTTATTCTTTTTGTCATATTACTCGTGCAAGGATTATGGATTGTGAATAGTAGCATTCAGCCGACATTAATTAAATATGGGGAAGTAGAGACGCATAAAATGGCGACAGCGGTTATGACGAAGGCAGTAAAAGATAGAATTAATGAAGGGTTCGATGTCGATTCATTAATGAAAGTACAAAATGATAAAAACGGGAAAGTATCCACAATTAATTTAAATACAAAGCAAGTAAATGAAATCGTAACGTCAACGACCACATACATAGAAAAATATTTACAGCAAGTAGAACAAGGAAATTTGAAGGAGCTAGGTATTTCTGAAAAAAATGGGGCAACGATGGCAGTGCCTTTTGGTCGTGTAACGGATAATGCGCTTCTTGGAAATATAGGACCCGATATTCCAATTGATTTCACGACGATTGGTCATGTGAATACGGATATTAAACAAAAAATTGAACCGCACGGGATCAATACGACAGCGATTCAAATTATTATGGAGATGGAAGTCACGTTGCAAGTCATTATTCCATTTCATACGAAAGAAATAAAAGTAAAACAAGATGTTCCGATTGCGACGCGTATCGTTCAAGGGGAAGTGCCTACTTATTACGGAAGCGGAAGTGTTGTTGTACCTGATAAAAAGAAAACGGATAGTTAGCTGTAAATGAAAAATAACCGTAGCAATGTGCTACGGTTATCGTTTTGTATTCGCGCGTTCTTTTCGTTCCCACAGACTTAAATGCATGTATGGATCGAAAGCCCATTCTGTATAACCATTGTCTTTATACATGCCAAAATGTAGGTGGGGCGGGAATTTTCCAGCTGTGCCGGGAGGGCCGTAACCGGTGCTACCAACAAATCCGATTACTTTTCCGGGCTCGACAATTTGTCCGAGCTGTATTTCTTTTGAGAACCCGCCTAAATGAGCGTAATAATGGTAATTATTATGAAGGTCACGAATGCCGATGCGCCATCCGCCAAGGCGATTCCAGCCCTTTGTTTCAATAATGCCATAGCAAGTGGATCTTACTGGTACGCCATAGCCTGCAAAAATATCGGTTCCTTCATGAACTCTTCTTCCCCCAAAACTTCTTCCAGCGCCGAAAGTACTACGGTAGCTATGGTCACTACGAATCGGAAGGGGAAAAGCATTTCCTTCTAAATTAATACGTCCATAATGTTTATAAATTTGGGCGTACTCGGTAATTAAATCAACTGTTTTCGCACGTCTATAATATTCCCAAAGCATAATGTTAATACGTTCTTCTGACGTTCCTTGTTTCTTTAAAACCGTTGCTGCTGTATGCAGAAGGTCACGGTCGTTATTTGCATTTGCAAATCCATCTTTGTCCCCATCTAAACCGATTCCGCCAAATAGAGAAATTGTATGGGGAAGGGTATCGTTACCATTAACAGGTCCAGCCCATATTTCTGGTTTGAAATAAAGGGAAATGATGGCATCTGGTTTTTTCGGAATATCTTTTCTTACGCTCCGTATATTTCTTTCATATTGATCCATTGCAGCTAAGTAATACCACGGAATGCCTGAAGATTGCTCGGTTTCTTTATATAGTGCCATGCGCTTTTCGTATATGCTTTGCTGATTATCTTCACCGTAAGCGATGTTTTGGTGGAGAAGAAAGCAAATCGAAAGCAAAAGAGAAATTTTTCGAAGCATGAAATAGACTCCTTTCACAACATCACTCTTTTTAGTGTGGGATATACGGAGTATTTCATTATAGGGAACGATTGGAAAAAATCTTAGAATCTTCATTTGAGCAAATCGCTTTCATACGTTAGAATAGATATGTTACATTGAAAGAAGCGAACACGGTAAACTATTTCATATTGTGCGGAGTTGATAACCATGACAAAACAAACAGAATATAAGCGCAAGCCCGAATGGTTGAAAATTAAGTTAAACACGAATGAAAACTATACAGGCTTAAAGAAAATGATGCGTTCTAAGAATCTTCATACAGTTTGTGAAGAAGCGAAATGTCCGAATATTCATGAATGCTGGGCTGTAAGAAAAACAGCAACATTTATGATTCTAGGTGCGGTTTGTACACGCGCTTGTCGTTTCTGTGCGGTTAAAACAGGCTTACCAACGGAGCTTGATTTACAAGAGCCAGAACGCGTAGCAGATTCTGTAGTACAAATGGGCTTAAAGCACGTTGTTATAACAGCGGTTGCACGTGATGATTTAAAAGACGGCGGAGCAGCTGTTTTTGCTGAAACAGTACGCGCTGTTCGTCGTAAAAATCCATTTACGTCAATTGAAGTATTACCATCTGATATGGGTGGAGTAGAAGAAAACTTAAAAATGTTAATGGATGCAAAACCAGATATTTTAAACCATAACATTGAAACAGTACGTCGATTATCTAACCGAGTTCGCGCTAGAGCAAAATATGACCGTTCATTAGAGTTTTTACGCCGAGCGAAAGAAATGCAGCCTGATATTCCAACTAAATCGAGCATTATGGTGGGCTTAGGTGAAACGAGAGAAGATTTAATTGAAGCAATGGATGACTTACGTGCAAACAATGTGGATATTTTAACTCTTGGACAATACCTACAACCATCTAAGAAGCATTTACCAGTTCTTAAATATTACCCACCAGCAGAATTTGCAGAGCTTAAAGAAATTGCACTTAGCAAAGGCTTTAGCCACTGTGAAGCTGGCCCACTTGTGCGTTCTTCTTACCATGCGGACGAGCAAGTTCGTTCTGCGAAAGAAAAAACAGCAGAAGCAAAATAATGAAAAAAGGGAGCTAACGATTAGCTCTCTTTTTGTTTGTACTCCAAAACAGTATTTGAACATGTTAATAAAATCTTTTTTAATTCCTCTGTGGATAATTCAATTGTAAATTCAGGTACACCAGGTGTAATTAAAACTTTATTGTAAGTATAGATAGCGCTATCCACAATAATTGTTACATTTTGTGAATACCCGAAAGGAGCTACACATCCTGGCGTACAGCCGGTCTCTTCCCTTAGTTCAATAGGAGAACAAAGAGATAAGCGTTCTCCTGTTATTTCTTTCATTTCTCCTCGGTTGAGCCTTGTGCCCTCTAGCGTGAAAAATACGTAATAATCTCCAGACTTTGATTTTAAAAATAAGCTTTTACTTGGAGTACCTTGTAAGCCAAGCCTTTCACGTACGATACGATCTGTTTCATAATCGAGTACTGGTTCGTGTTCAAACTTTTCATAAGAAGCATTTGTTTTATGTAGTAAAGCAAGTACATCTTCGTACATATGCAGTGATACCCCTTCCTATTGTTAGTACAGTTTCTTCTCGTGGCGTCAACTGAATGTGTTCGAAAGAGATATTACTTGGACGGTGCTTCCCATAATCGTTTTAGGGCACATTGTTCATCGATTGTAATTTCGTAAATATCAGGATTCGTTAAAGCTCTCCATTCATTAAAGCCAATCGTATGATCAAAGTACTTTAAAATGAGCGTAAGTAAGTTTCCATGTGTAACGAGTAGCGTTGTAGTATGGGTTAATTTTAAAACGTCTTGGATAAGCGATATAGCACGGTCCGTTGCTTGTTTTGTTGACTCTCCGCCTGAAAAGGCAATATCTATATTTGTAAAAGTAGATTCTAGTTTTTGCATCCAATCGTCCATTGGAACGTCGCTTAATATGCGTTCCGTTAGTCGTTCATCTTCTTGGATAGACAAGTTAGCTTGGAGCGCATAGGGCCGAATAGAATCGATAGCTCGCACAAATGGGCTTGAAATAATATGATCTATTTGTGGTTGGTTTTCTAAGAGGAATGTAGCAAGGATGTTTGCTTGATTCTTTCCGTCAATTGTTAATTCAGCATCACGTTTTTGTCCAGTAGCTGAACAATGTCGTATTACAATAATTTTCTTCATAATTCATCCCCATCTTTCAAGTTGACGCTATATACTTCGACAAATGTGAAAAAAATCCCTTTTTATTGGAAATGGCATAGTGATCTAAGCATGTGGAAAAGTAATGTGGATAATAAAAAATTGAGGTGCAATGATGAAAAAAATGATATGTATCGTATTCATGATTTGTTTTCTTACGCAATTGTCCACAACATATGCACAATCCAATCACAAGTTAGATTATCCAAGTAATCGAAATAAGTCATTTGTGAGTGAGCGTGTGTTTTACGAACAATTAGATAAGAAAATTTATAGAGAATACAACAATGCAACATATAGTATTCGAAAAAAAGTCTTATTTAAAGAAGTGCCCTATGAAGAATCTTCTTTCCGACAAAAAACAGCCGTGGGTTGTCGGAGTGAAGTGGTGCTTCAAGATTCTTTTGTTCACCCTGATCGCCAAGTTTATTTTTTCGCTTCCTTTTCTCAAAATGAAGTAGAAGAGTTACATAAGTACATTGTTATAGATGCAGAAACAAAAAGGGAGCTGCGAGCAGGTAAAAGTTATCATCATTGTGGTAATCCATACAAAAAATAACCCACCAATTGGTGGGTTATTTTTACTCCGGTACACTCATTAATTTCTCTTTCATTTTACGAATAAGAATGACAGCACCAATTGTGAAGAGAAGGGTAATTCCTTCTGCAACAAAAATGTTGATTGTTTTTGTTTGGTAAAGTGCCGCGAAAAAGTCTACAAATGCGTGGAATAATACAGCGTACACAAGGAAGATATATTTCTTCTGTTTTACTGCGTATAAGACAAGCATTGTAAAGGCAATTTGCAGCACGAGTGCCATAATTCTTTCGAAGCTACCAAGGAAGTATAAGTAGGCAGGTTGCTGAATTAACAAGTCCTGTAGTCGGCTTAGTTCTGGCATTTTTTCAACCATTTGAGCGAAGCTACCGCTGTTAATTGAATTCGCAAATATAAGTGCTTGGAATGCAGAGAATCCGCCAACTAAAATAGATTCTATCCCGCCGTGACCAATTCCGTAAGCAAAGCCATCTTTATATTCTTGATATTTTTTTAGTAAGAAGAAAAAGGCAACGAAGCGTCCTAATTCTTCAAAAATACCAGCAGTTAGTCCGCCATAAAGTGCGAAGACAAATGGATTTTCTAAAATTGGAGCGATTGCTGGATTACCGCGCATAAATAGGTGGAATGGTGTTTCGAGAATTTGGGTGAATCCGATAAAGATAAGAACACCAACGCCAACCACTTTCCAATTAATATTATATTTTTTACGGAAATAAACGAGTACAATAATTGGGACCAGAATCGAGACAATGAGTTGAAAGATGATGCTGGCAATTACAGTATTTGAAACCATACTTTCACCGCTTTCTAATATATGTACATATCTATTATGCATGAAATATTTTATAAAGAAAATGAATTTACTTATTGACTCTAACGTTGCGTCATACTTTATCGTATGTACTAAGGGGGAGATACACATGACAATGAAGGTAAAAGAAGTAGCTAATTTGGTTGGAATTAGTGTGCGCACACTGCATCATTATGATGAAATTGGGTTGTTAACCCCAGATGAGACGTCAGAGTCTGGATATCGTCTGTATTCCAATGAAAATTTAGAGACATTGCAGCAAATTTTATTTTTTAAAGAGCTAGGCTTCCCTTTGAAAAAAATTAAAAAAATTATCATGAGTCCATCATTTGATCGTGAAGAAGCGCTACAGCTTCATAAGAAAATGCTTCTTGAAAAGCGTGCTAGGTTAGATAAAGTGATTGCGACGATTGATAAAACAATTCAGCATACAAAAGGAGAGATTGAAATGACGAATAAAGAGAAATTTGAAGGCTTCGATTTCAGCCATAATCCGTACGAAGAAGAAGCGCGTGAAAGATGGGGAGACGCAGCTGTAGATAAAGCCAATGAATATGCGAAAGGTATGTCAAAAGATAATCAAGAAGAGTTTAATACTATTTACAGAAATTTAGCGGTGCTTAGACACGGCGCACCTGATTCTAAAGAGGCGCAGGAAGCAATTGGAGTATGGTACGATTACTTGCAAAACTTCGGTGAATACTCATTAGATGCTTTTAAGGGCCTCGGCCAAATGTACGTCGCTGATGAGCGCTTTACGAAAAATATCGATAAGTTTGGCGAAGGGTTAGCGCAGTTTATGTGTGATGCGATGGAGGTTTATGCAGATCGTAAGAAATAGTAAAAAAATAAAGAAGGTGGAGGTTTTCTCCACCTTCTTTATTTTTTTATCATATTATTTAAAGTTTGATTCTCTGTATTGTTCAAATGAGGATTTTTACTCATTTCACGCTTTAACATATCGAGGCTTTGCGTATATTCTGTATCATTTAATGCACCAGATTGAAGGCCTTGAATTTGAGAGATCAACTTTTGGTTTGTTGATACATATGCTTTATAATAGCGAGGGACGATGGACAAAGCAGTTTTATATACTTGATCTGCTACGAGTTTTGGATCTGTTGTGTTTGCACGGTATACAACAAATACTTCATCATCGGTAACGAGCGTAGCAGCATTTGCAACGTCGGGAAGTTTGACTGTCATGCTTGTAATCATTTCAGCGACTTTCTCGCGGTTAATGGCTCCTACTTGTTTGTTAGATACTTCATGTTTTTGTTTAGATGAATAGCCGACCCTTGTAAGCCGTGTATTTGTATTTTCCGTATGATACATGTCGTTTTTATTAGAAACAAGAACACGACTTCCTTCTTCACGTTCCATTTCGGCTTTGTTTGTTTGGCAGCCTGCAAATAAGGAAAGAGTGAGGAGAGAAAGTATAATTTGTTTTTTCACGATGTATCACCTCCTTCTCCATAGCATGCACTAATTTTCAATTTTTTGTATTTGAAATTGTTGGTTGGTATGCTTTGTGATACGATAAAAAGAAGAATGCTTAGAGAGGAAGTTAATGATGGAGCAAAAGCAAGAGCAAGAGATGCATGCTACGGTGAGCATTAATAATGTTCAGTACGAAGTAATTAAAAACTTTCGTGATGGTTTTAGTGAAGAAGCATTTAAAGAGCGTTATGCAGAAATTTTAAATAAATATGATTACATCGTTGGGGACTGGGGTTATGAGCAACTTAGATTGCGCGGTTTCTTTGATGATAGTAACCAACGTTCGACATATGATACGAAAATTAGTACTTTATCAGAGTATTTATACGAGTACTGTAACTTCGGTTGTGCACACTTCGTATTACGAAAAGTGAAGAAATAAAAAAATCCTCTTACGATTGTAAGAGGATTTTTTACATATTCTCGCTTATAAACAAATCGAGATATGATCGCCTTCAGAAAGTATTGTATTTGATTTCATTTGTTTTCCGTTTAATTGAATATCCCCATTTTTAATTTTATCCACAATGCGTGTACGGCTCCAGTCGGAAATATATGTGGATAAGGCTTTATCGATGCGGTGGGAACCGAAAACGACGTCTAATACGATCGTGATTTCGGCTATGCCACTTTCTTTATGTTGCGTAATGGAGAAGTGGTAGTAGTTGTTTCTGGTTGATCCTGCTGCGTCATATCGACTGTTTCAACGTGATCAGTAAATGCTTTATAAATACGAAGTTTTTGATTCCACGTATGGTCTTTTGGACATTTATAAATGGCAAAGCGGTATATGTTTTTTCCGTTGGCGTTATGCCTACGAATATTCGTGTCAGTAAATAGGGTAGAGCGTCTGCAATTTTTACAATATTTTTCGATTGTGTTTTGCTCGTTTTCATATAAACTCCAAGAAAGTTGTACTTTCTGCATTTTCCTTCACCTCTTATAGTAGTGGTAAAGGAACGTAATACAGCTATTTGGATGTCTTGTAGTATGAAGACATGAGAAAAAGACAAAAATAAAAGGAGGTCCCCTTAGGAACCTCCGTAAACATCATACTACAGATGCGTTACGTTCCTTTGTAATGGGAATGGGCAGACTACTCCCTTGAAAAAGCACGGAGCTTTTTTGAGAGTAATGCTATCCAATTGCTGGTCCATTACAAAGTAGTTGTTGGCATACGTAGATAACGTCCTTTCTATCCAAATAGATTTATCCTTCATTATAACATAAAGGTTTGAAAATTCTAAATACTCAAAGTGAAAAAACACCAGCTAAAATAGCTGGTGTTTGAGATAAATTATATAAGTTCAAATAAAAATGAGCGTAGTTCTTCTGCAATTTCTTCAGTCATAGAAAATGCGTGCTCTAAGTAGCCTGGTTCGTTTAAATCGTCAGGACCGATGATTGCAAATTTATTACTTTGCATATCAAGGACAATTGTTTTACCGTAATGACGATCAGAGTATAAAAGCGCTAAATCATGACGCTCATTTTCTCCCATAAAGCTAACGAAACGCGTTTTTGTAGCGACAGTATCGTCGTACAGAAAGAAACGTTCTTCCATACACATGGCTCCTTTATTAAATATCTAAGTTTAAGTGTGGCTTATGATCTAAATGGTGATGCGTTTTAATGAATCGTACTGTTCTTGTTTTGTAACGCATTACGATAGAGTATGTTTCAGCTAAATCTCCGCCTAGGAATTTCACGCCATCTAATAACTCACCAGCAGATACACCAGTTGCTGAGAAGATTGCATCATCACCAGATACTAAATCGTCTAACATAAGAAGTTGACGAGGGTCTTCTAATCCCATTTCACGACAACGAGCTTCTTCTTCTTCGTTCATTGGAACTAAGCGAGCTTGCATTTCACCTTCAAGGCATTTTAATGCTGCTGCAGAAATAACGCCTTCTGGAGCTCCGCCAATACCTACGAATAAGTCGATACCCGTTCCAGGTAGTGCTGTTGCGATTGACGCACCAACATCACCATCACCAAATAATTTTACGCGTGCACCTTTAGCACGAACACGATCAATAATATCTTGATGACGTTCACGTTCTTGAACGATAACCGTTAGGTCACGAATCTTTTTATTGTTAGCTTCTGCTACAATTTCAATTGTTTTTTCAATTGGATCATCTAAGCTAATTTTACCAGCTGCTTTTGGACCAACCGCGATTTTTTCCATGTACATATCAGGAGCATGAAGAAGGTTTCCTTTATCTGCGATTGCGATAACTGCCATTGCATTTGCAAGACCTTTTGCAACGATGTTTGTACCTTCTAATGGATCAACGGCGATATCTACTTCTGGACCGTTACCTGTTCCTAGTTCTTCACCAATATATAACATCGGTGCTTCATCAAGTTCTCCTTCACCAATTACAACTGTACCTGCCATGTTTACTGAATCGAACATATCACGCATTGCTGTAGTTGCTGCATCATCTGCTTCATTCTTCTTTCCGCGGCCCATCCACTGTGCGGATGCTAATGCTGCTGCTTCTGTTACACGGACAATTTCTAGTGCGAGTTCACGTTCCAAGATTCCATTCCTCCAATTTCAAAAATCATACAAATATAACTATAACAAATAACGGAGAAAAGGTGAATTCGAAAAATTGTCGATTTTTTCAGAAGAAAGCGTTACAATTAAAATGTAAATGCTTTAATTTCCAGGTAGGTGACATTCATGTATTTTGTAGACAGAAAGAAAATAGAACAAATGCTAGTATGTTTAGAACGAGCAACAAGTACATTTCAAGAGAAAAAGATATATGAAACCGAGTTTGAATTTTACGCATTAGAACGTATAGCTCATCTAATTATTGATTGTGTATTAGATGTAGGGAATGCGATGATTGATGGATTTATTATGCGCGATCCAGGAAGCTATGAAGATATTATTGATATTTTAATGGACGAGCGAGTGATAAGTGCAGAAGATGGACAAGGAATGAAAGAAATTATCCTTCTTCGAAAAATGCTTACGCAAGATTATATTCAAATGAATCATGATGAATTATATAAGACGATTCAAAAACATATTGCAGTGGTAGAGAAATACCCAGCAAATATTCGCAGTTATTTAGAAAAGGAATTAGGGCCTGTATCTGCATTTGTACCAGAATAATTATGCTTATAAGATCCCCAAGGTACCTTTTTGGGGATCTTATATTGTATGTGAGAAAGAAAAGGGAGAAGGTTGAAGCATGGGGGAAGCACGTACGACGAAAGATGAAATTGTGCAATTGTTGAAAGTAAAGGGAGAGCACACGGTAGCGGAACTGGCTGACGTTTTAGAGATTACAGAAATGGCAATCCGTAGACATTTAAGTAATCTCGAGAAAGATGGTTTAATCTATTCTAAGATGGTAAGACAACATGTCGGAAGACCAACTTATTTGTATGGATTAAGCGAAAAGGGAGAAGATACATTCCCGAAGGAGTATAAGCAATTTGCGATTGATATGCTAGAAGATTTAGCTCGAATGGGTGATGAGAAAATACTTCGTTACGTTTTAAAAGAGAGAACGAAGCGAATGGAAGAACAGTTGCAAAAGAGAGTGAGTAATCAAAAGAATTTAGCATATAAAGTGCAAGAGATAGCAGCTATGCAAGAGAAAAATGGTTATATGGTTCAAATTAAGAGAGACGGAGAGAACTCTTTTGTAATTGAAAAACAAAACTGTCCGTTAAAGGAAATTGCCGAGAGATTCCCGCAAGTATGTGAAGATGAAAAAGAAATGTATAAGCGTTTATTTGCAGGAGCAGATGTAAAGACGCTAGCAAACATGTGCGAGGGCGA
Organism: Bacillus basilensis; assembly: GCF_050630465.1. Lineage (NCBI taxonomy): Bacteria > Bacillati > Bacillota > Bacilli > Caryophanales > Bacillaceae > Bacillus > Bacillus basilensis. Next base: position 47,344 of record NZ_JBNTQO010000017.1, read on the forward strand.
TTGTAGTTGTTCTTACCAAGTAAAAGAGAAAAAATGAACGTTATGGGGCGCTTTAAGGTAAAGCGTTTTTTTCTTTGCAAAAAGCGGGTAATATAAGAGTGGTATGATAAGGTGAGAACGTTAGCATAGAAGGAGAGACATAATCGATGTATAAAGGTTACTTAATTGACTTAGACGGTACGATGTATCGCGGAGAAGAACAAATTGAAGAAGCGAGCGACTTCGTAAAAGCATTAGGAGAGCGCGGCATTCCATATTTATTCGTTACGAATAATTCAACTCGCAAACCAGAACAAGTGGCAGAAAAGCTTGTTCGTTTCGATATTCCAGCGAAAGCAGAGCAAGTATTCACAACGAGTATGGCAACAGCAAACTTCATTTACGAACGTAAACAAGACGCAACTGTATATATGATTGGTGAAGAAGGCTTACATGATGCACTTGTGGAAAAAGGATTTGAACTTGTGGATGAAAATCCTGATTTCGTTGTTGTCGGTTTAGATCGTGACATCACATATGAAAAATTAGCAAAAGCTTGTCTTGCTGTGCGTAACGGCGCAACGTTTATTTCCACAAATGGAGACATTGCCATTCCGACTGAGCGCGGATTATTACCAGGTAACGGTTCATTAACATCAGTTGTAGCAGTATCAACAGGTGTGGATCCAATCTTTATCGGAAAACCAGAATCAATCATTATGGAACAAGCTTTGAAAGTGCTTGGCATAGAAAAGAATGAAGCATTAATGGTTGGGGATAACTACGATACAGACATTTTAGCAGGAGTAAATGCTGGCATGCATACTCTTCTTGTCCACACAGGAGTCACAACTGTGGAGAAGTTAACAGAATATGAAGTTCAACCAACGCAAGTTGTGCATAACTTGACGGAGTGGATTGAGAAGATGTAATGAAATGCAGGTAACCGGAAGAGGTTACCTGTTTTTTTTATGCATAATTGCATATGTACTATAAGTATATAAAATGTAAAATTTAAATGTAGTGATGTAAGGGGAGAGAATAAGAATGTACTGGATGTCATGTATTATGTTTGTTTTTACATTATGTGTTTTGTTTTTTATTCTATGGAAGATATATAAAATAAATGAAATGAAAAAAAGCGCAGGAAAACGCATTGCAATGTATCCTCGGGTGAAAAGACGTTGGGTTGCATTACTTGGACCAGCATATTTCATTGGACAATGTATGTATATATATGCTCGATACGTAAGTGGCGATATTGATACAGTTGAACAGTTTCTCATTCAGCTAGGTATTCATGCTGTAGCAAGTTGTTTTATGACTTTAATAGCCATCCATCTTATTAAAAGTGTACAAATATATGAAAAAGGTGTAGTAGACGGACTAAACTTTTATTCATACGAAGAATTGAAAGGCTATAAAACATCAACATGGGAAAATCCAAAAGAAAATATATTTTTATATCGCGGGCGAGAAAAAATGAATGACAATGTGAATTTACTTATTAGACAGGAAGATATGAATGAATTAGAAAGCATTCTTCAAAGGTATATTCCGAAATTAATGATGAAATAAAAAAACTCCGGTTGTTAAAGCCGGAGTTTTTTTATTAAAATGCACGATTCACAACATCTTTAACTTCTTCAAGATATTGTTTACGCACATTATCATCCACAGAAGGAACACTCGTATAGAATGTGTGCTCAATTGTTTCAATGCCTGTAAATTCAAAAATACCAACATCAGCTGTTTTCTTCATTGCGTCAAACATACCGCCTGCTGTGTATGCTTCTTTCGTATTTCCCATTGTAGATAATAGTAAGCCTTTTTTACCGCTTAATAACTTCTCGATACCATTTTCACCGTAAGCATAAGCGAAGCCGTGGCTAAATACACGGTCAACGTATCCTTTTAAAATAGCAGGAAGTCCCGCCCACCAAACTGGGTAAATGAATGTAATGCTATCAGCCCAAGAGATATGCTCTTGCTCTTCTTTAATATCTTCTGGTGTGTTTCCTTGAGAAAATGAGATGAAATCGGAAGCGCCTAATACTGGATTGAAGTTTAATTCGTATAGATCGCGAACGCGTACTTCGTGACCTTTTCCTTCTAATTCACTTTTTACCGTTTCTAAAATCGCATGGTTGAAGCTTTCTGTATTTGGGTGTGCATAAACGATTACATGTTTCATTGTTCTTCCTCCTATTTGTGGATATGTGAATAGCTTTTATGTATTCGTGTAACTATTATGGTTACTTTTATTATGAGAGTCAACTTTTCTGACATGAGAAATATTAGTGTGTGACAAAAAAATACAAAATAGTAGGGATTTTGCATTTCTGAATAGAATATATAGATCGGTAAATAGAGAGAGAAGGGGATATGGGGATGAATATTATTGAAATTGAAAGGTTAGAAAAATCATTTGATATTGGGGATAGTAAAGTAAAGATATTAAAAGGTATTAATCTTCAAATTCAAAAAGGAGATTTCGTTTGTATTATGGGGGCAAGTGGATCGGGTAAAACGACCTTACTTCAGTTGTTAGGTGGATTAGATATTCCGTCGGTAGGTAGTATTCGAGTTGACGGTACAGAGATTTCAACATTAAAAGAAAAAGAGCTCGCTTTATTTAGAAGGCATAAAATCGGTTTTATTTTTCAGCAGTTTAATTTGATTCCAGTGTTTAGCGCAGAAGAGAATGTAGGGTTGCCGTTACTGTTAGATAATGTCTCGCAAAAGAAGGCAACGGTGAAAGCAACTCGTTTATTAGAACTTGTTGGATTGAAGGGAAAAGAAAAGCATTTACCAGCACAGTTATCTGGTGGGCAACAGCAAAGGGTTGCGATCGCAAGAGCTTTTGCAAATGAGCCGGCTATTCTATTAGCGGATGAGCCAACAGGGGCATTAGATTCAGAAAATAGCAAAAATATAATCGCAGCACTTCGCAATGCGTGTGATGAGCTAGGACAAACAGCTGTCATTGTAACGCACGACCCATTCGTAGCGGCCCATGCGGATAAAGTTGCTTTCTTATTAGATGGTGAAGTGATTCATGAACATGCTGAAAGTAAAAGATGGAAATTTCGAAATATCCCGCAACAAGTTACTCACATTCAAGAGATTATGAATCGTCACTTTAAAGTAGGAGGTAAAGGTGATGCGATGGGTAATTAAATACGCGGTAAAATCGATGAAACAAAATTGGCTGCGAAATATGTTGATTGCTCTCGGTGCAGCTTTAGGTGTTATGTTAGCAACGATGTTATTACTTGGTAATCAATCAGTAGAACAAAGTGTGAAGGAACAAGTAGTAAGTCGGTATGGAGATTATAATTTACAATTTGGCTATATAAAAAACGATATGTATTTAAATAATGAAAGTTTAAAAGGAATAGATGGCTTAGAAAATGCTGAAAAAATATCAAAAGCACTTATACCGTATCCTTTTCCACATTATAAAGAATTATCGGGAAAGCCATCTTACTGGGGTGTTGAGCAAGATTCTCCAGAAATGCATTCTTATAAAATATTAGAAGGACGATATCCGAAAGAAGGTGCTGAAGTAGCACTGACAAAAGGGTATATAGATCGTGAAAATATACGGGTAGGAGATACGATTAAACTGCCATTTCCGCAGCATGGTGAAAAGACTGTGAAAGTTGTCGGTATTTTAAATCCACCGTTAATGGCGTCAATGGGACATAGTGCTTATTTTCCAATCCATTGGCTTCAAAAAGAATTAAATTTACCAAATCAATTCAATCTCGTTCAAGTGAAAGTACAAGATGTAAATGTGAAAGAAGCAATTACTTTTGATGTACATAAAAAGATTGAAAATATAAAGGTGGACCAACGTACTTATGTAGATAAGGCATTTGAACGACTAAATGTACTGAAGCCATTAATTTTTAGTTTAGGTGGTATTGCCTTATTTGTTGTAGCCCTTTTAATAATGGGAAGTTTCTTCTTATCTGTCAGAAGTCGATTTAAGCAATGGGCATTATTACGTGCACTTGGTAGTAATCCAAATCAAATTATATTAGTCGTTTTATTAGAGGCTTTATGTATTGGGGCAATCGGATCACTAGCAGGAGTTATTCTTGGAGCAGGTACGCAAACAATTGCAGCATCATTCATTAACAAATGGGTGAATATTGAGGAAGCAGGGAAAGCATCATTCTCGATTTCAGGCGAGATTTTACTCATTACGTTTTTATTAGGGATAGTTATGTCTATCATAGGGGCCATTATACCTGCTTTCATGGTTAGAAAGATTCCGCCAGTTCAAGCACTTCGGCCAGGTCTTCCTAGTAATGAGAAAAAAGAAAAGAGATGGAGTGCTTTTAGCCTTAGCATTCTAATCATTGGTACTGTTATTGGACTCACGGGTAACATATTAGAGCAGTATATCGGTTTTAATCCAAGTGCGATAGGTGCGCTGTTATTTGCGGTCGGTTTGTTATTTGCGATTCCGTTATTTATTCGTATGATAGCACCAGTAATTGCAAAACCACTTCAAATGATATTACGAATTGAAACGACAATTAGTAGCCGGAATGTAATTCGTTATCGGAATAAGGCAGCTGTGTCAGTTGCTATATTAGCATTTGGTTTTATGTTAGCGCTTGTTGGGACGATGTATATAAACTCTATTTACGAAGGCATGAAAGATGGGTTACAAAAACATTTACCGGCTGATTTAGTAATAAGAATTCCAATAGAATCGCAAAGTACTGAAGTATTACCATTTAGTTGGATGGAGCAGATTAAAAAAATTGATGGTGTAGAAGAGAGCGTAGCAAATGTTACTGACTTTACAGCGAAACTTATAAATTATGATTTTAAAAAAGCGGATCAAGAGTGGTATGAAAATGTGAGGAAAGATGATTTTGAATATGATGTGATAGAGGTTGTGGGGAATGATATTGTTGCTTATCAAAAAGTAACAAAAGCGAAAGTGATTACAGGACAAGATTTAAATAAGCCATTAAAAGATGGTGAGGGAGTCGTTACGAAGAGAACTGCTAAAACATTAGGGATTCAGTTGCATGATACGATTGAAGTACAAGGAAAAGGGAAAGAAAAACAAACGATTAAAGTCGTTTCGATTATTGAGCAAGGATTAAGGGGAAGAGGATTAGACATTTTCGTAAATGAACAATGGGTTCGTGATAAGTTTCACGTGCAAGGATATGAAGCAATTCAAGTTATGACAAATTCTAATCAATCATTTGAAGAGATTAAGAAGCAAGTAAAACAAATTACAAATAATAAAGAGAATGTAGAGGTTATTAATAGTCATGAGTTATTAAAAGAACAGGAGGAGTTATTATCGCAAATGATGATGTTAATTCGCTTGTTAGTCGTAATTGTTTTTATTATTTCTGGTATAGGGTTAATGAATGCGATTGTCTCAAGTTTACATGAAAGACGTGCTGAAATTAGTATGATTCGTGCGGTAGGAGCTATTCCGAAGCAAATGAGACGGATCGTTTTATTAGAGGGAACTTTACTTGGAGCGATAGCTGGTTGTATTGGCATTTTTGGCGGGATTTTGTTTAGTTATATTGTGTTATCAAGCTTAGATCTAACGGTTATTATCATTCCGTATAATCAAGTTTGCATATTAGCTTTTGCTAGTGTGGTGCTTGGAGCAGGAGCAGCATTGATTGCGTCATTACAATTAAGAAATTTTAAATTAAGTGATACTTTAAAGGAGTTATCAGCATAAAAGATTGCTATACCCCGCTCATACAAAGAACAAAGAAGACGAATAAAATGATGACAATACCAATGCCGAAGTTAAATACGAGAGTACTATCCATATATGTAGCCTCCTTGTTTGAAAGTAAAAAGCACTCTAGTTAAGAGTGCTTTTTTATTTTGAATCTACTTTATAACTTTTAGAAAGTGATTTATGCGTGTAATGATTTACATTATTTTATGTATTTATACTTTGAAATGAGTAAGTCCTTGTTGGATATAGAAAAAAAGACACTCTTTCGAGTGTCTTTTAAGATGACAAAATGTGCCAATTGCTTGAGGTTGATAAGACGCTAATTTCCGTGTTAACGCCTTTTCTCTAATCAAGAAGTGTAGCAACAGCGATTCAAATAAATTGTACCACTTGTTTAATGGCTGTGCGTATGTAATTCTGCATATTGCAATTAGAGGGAAATGAGGCACGAAAAATGAATGAGTATATATAGAATATTTGATAAGGGGAGAGAAGGATGGATATACATAAGTTAACGGTAGAAGAAGCAAATGAGATAAATACGTGGACGTACGAAGAACCTTATAATTTGTATGATTTTTCAGGTGAGAAAGAAGTAATAGAAGAATTATTAGATGGAACGTATTATGGCTGTTGTAACGATAATGGGGAGTTTATCGGCTATTTTTGTTTTGGAGAAAATGCACAAGTGCCCGGTGGAAGTGATGCAAATTTATATGGTGGAGAAGATGTAATTGATATCGGACTTGGCATGAAGCCAGCGTTAACAGGGAAAGGGCTGGGGAAAATGTTTTTTCAAGCTGGGATAGCCTTTGCTGTTAAAGAATATAAGCCGAAAACGTTTCGACTTAGTGTAGCGACATTTAATACAAGAGCGATTACGCTTTATAAACACATAGGTTTTCAACAAGGCCCTATTTTTGTAAGCCGCGGGAGAGAATTTATGCTCATGGAATACAAAAGACCGTCAGTATGAAACTGACGGTCTTTCATATTTCATCCCACATCAACTGCCCGTAAAAGCCTGATTGGTGAAGGCTAATAATCAGTGGGGGATGAACAAAACCCCCACTGATTAAAGTTTTACTTTATTCCGAATGCTCAGCTCTGTGCGCTAAGCGGCTTGAAGCAGCGGCAGCGATTCCGCCAACGATATCATCAAGGAATGTATGCACCTTTCCAGATGATTTATCATTTAAGTATTCTAAAATACCAGGTTTTAATTTATCGATATATCCAAAGTTCGTGAAACCGATAGAACCGTACACATTAACGATAGAAAGTGCGATCACTTCATCAATTCCGTATAAGCCTTCATCACGTTTTACGATATCTTGTAACGGCTGACTTAACATTCCTTTTTCAGTAAGGACATCGAGTTCGATACCTGTAATCAGTGCATTTTGTACTTCACGTTTTGATAATACACGCTCAACGTTATAACGGCATTCTGACATCTCTAAATTTGGATGATATTTTTTTTGAAGAAAATGAACAAGCTCAGCAATATCGTCAATTGTTACACCGCGTTCTTGTAATAGTTGTAATGCTCTTTCTTGTAGTTGATTTGATTCTTTCATGTTTATCACCTTTTTTTCTTTTTAGTATTTGTATACGTTTCGTTGCTTTATCATGTGCATAGGAATGAAAGGCGAGCACAAGCTCATATATATAAAGAAAAACCATAGGTGGCGACTGCGATGATTCATCATATTTATGAGCATTATCACATGCATGTTAAAGAATTAATCCCCCTTGGCCCCTATAAAAGCTTTTGGATTCGCAACAAAATTTATGTACTTGTTCCAATTGGAGAAATGGAGGAAGAAGTACTTGTAGAGATGAAAAAGCTCAGTGACTATATGAACCAGCAAGGGGATTTAACTGTAGCGACTTTCGTTCCGACTATACACGGCTACTATGTAAGCGAGATAGAAGAACAAAATTACTGCTTATTAAAAGGTATGCGTGCGTTAGAACGACATGCTACGTCATTAGGAAGTGAGCTTTCTATATTCCATAAACGAGGTGCATTCTTTCCAGAAGAAGTTGAGCAATTAAGCCGTATTGGTGAATGGAAAGCGTTATGGGAAAAAAGGCTCGATCAATTAGAAAAGTTTTGGCAATCACAAGTGATGAACCACCCTACAGACGTATTCGATCAATTGTTTATTGAATCCTTCCCGTATTACTTAGGAGTTGCAGAAAATGCAATTCAATATGTTGTTGATACAGAAATGGATGATACGCCGCAATTAACTGATGCAGCAACAATTTGCCAAGAACGATTCACACCTTTATTATGGCATCAAACGAAGCGTCTCAAACTTCCTTTTGACTGGGTGTATGATCACCCAACTCGAGATATGGCAGAATTGATTCGCTATATGATGATAGAAAAAAAGAAAGACTGGGAGAAAACAATCGTTCAATTTGTTACAGATTACGAACGAAATTATTCACTATCCTCATTTGGTTGGCGCCTATTATTTGCAAGACTCTTGTTCCCGCTTCACTATTTTGAAACAGTCGAACGCTATTACCAAACTGGAAACGAAGAACAAAAAAGCATATATAGAGATCGCTTAGAAGCCATTTTACACGATGTGAACCGCTCTGAGCAATTTATGAAGCATTTTTATGGCTCACTTCGTTTACCAGTCGATAAGCTCGGGATTAGGAAATTAGATTGGCTGTCTTAAAATAAAAAAGAGACCGATTGAGGTCTCTTTTTTTATACTACAATTGTATGTAATACATTATGCCCCTACCTGTTGATCTGCACATATATTTAAAACGAATTGATGCTTTTCGAGTTTTTCATTTACTTTACTTAATAATTCTTGCTGGATTTCTTTAAATAAAAATTGATAGCTCGCATTCCATGTTGGTATAACGGATGAAAGATCTAATAAATACTCTTTTTTCTTTTCTAGTTCTTGAATTGTTAAAAAAGTGTTCCCCATTTTTGGCATGTGTCGTCCCCCTATGTTTTTTACTTTATATGTGTGAACGATTCATTATATAGTATCAATTATCGCATTTTTTGAGAAGGATTTCCAATTTTGTTTTATGATGTTAACGCATAAGTGATATTTGAATAAAAAAAGAGACCCATTGGGGTCTCTTTTTAGCAAGTGACTTTGAACGAGCCGCTTCCGCTTTTAGATTAAAATACTTGTTCTACTTCGATAACGCCTGGTACTTCTTCAAGTAACGCGCGCTCGATACCAGCTTTTAGTGTGATTGTAGAACTTGGGCAGCTTCCGCATGCACCCATAAGGCGTAATTTTACGATACCTTCTTCAATGTCTACTAATTCAACGTCTCCGCCATCGCGAAGTAAGAATGGACGTAATTTATCTAATACTTCTAGTACTTGTTCTTGCATATGTGGGTTTTCCATTTTTATCGACTCCTTTCATCAGTTTTATTATAATCAAGATAGAGGGGAAAATCTATTTTTTCTGTTCTTGTTTTATTGTCGAAATTTTTTATCATGTTTACAACGTGTTTTTTCAGTATAGGGATATGGAATAAGTTTGTAAAATGATGTGCTTATGTACTAAGACATCTGAATATACTGTTGAAACAAGAAGTGGGGGAGAAGAAATGGTTAATGTTCAAGTGTATGGGACGAAAGTAATTTGTGCGAGCTGCGTTGGAATGCCATCTTCAACAGAAACGTTTGAGTGGTTACAAGCGGCGATTGGTCGTAAATATGAAGGAAAAGAAAATAAATTTAATTTCGAGTATATTGATTTTCAAGAAGAACAAGAAGATGAAGATAAGAAAGCATTCGCAGAGCGAGTAGTGGAAGAAGATTTATTTTATCCAGTCGTTCTTGTAAATGGAGAAATTGTTGGAGAAGGAAATCCTCGTTTGAAGGATGTTTACGAAGAAATCGAGAAATATTTATAAAGCAGGAAGTCTTTGCGAATTTGCAAAGGCTTTTTTTATTGGAGGGATAGATGTGAAAAATGGAGTGAAGCATGCGTTACCAACAGAAGTACAACAGTTAATGGAGCGGTACACAGTAGAATTAAAAGAAATTTTTTTGGATGAAAAAATAGTCGGGGTATATATTTACGGGTCTATCGCACTTGGTGCATTTCATGTAGAAACGAGCGATGTTGATTTTGTTACGGTAATAAGTGATTCTGTGAATGAGGCTGAAAAACAACAACTTGTAGAATTACATAAGAAACTTAGTGGTAGTGCGTTAGGGGAAAGAATGGATGGTATGTATATTCCGCTTGTTGATTTAGGGAAATACAACGATGAAATGAATGAGTACGTGTATTGTGCAGATGGTAAGGCGAATATAGGACATTGGGATATTAATGCAGTCACATGGTGGACATTGAAAAATCAAGGTATTACAGTTACCGGGAAAGAAGCAGAAGACCTTTCGTTTCAAATAAGGTGGGATGATGTAGTAAATACGATGAAATACAACGTAGAACAGTACTGGAGTGGGAAGGCGAAGCAGCCATATTTATTCTTTATAGAAGAGTGGGTAGAATCAGCGGTCGTTACGATGGGGCGTATTTTATATACACTAGATCATAAAACAATCGTTTCAAAAGATAGAGGATTGCAATATTTGTTAGAACGTTCAGCGGAAGAATGGGAGCTTTTATTAAAAGAAGTAGCGAGAATACGGCAGAATCCAAAAGAAAAGCGAATGCTCTCAAGGTGGAGGAGGGCAGATATGACGAAGAGGTATTTACTGCACTTAATTGAGACATGTAGAGAGAAATGGTAGGGAAGGAAATGGACAATACAGTTGGTTGTATTGTCTTTTTTTATATTTCTTTTGGTATATAATGGTTAAAATGTTTAATTATACTGGAGGGGATATGATGGACACGGAATTAGTTACATATAAAGAAAAGAATGTACAAATGAGTATGCTCGAAGTAATCAGTATGATAGTAATTATTTTTGGGGTCATGTATGGAATTGGTTTTTTGAACTTTTTATATGACTCCTCATTATATCCGTGGTATGTAAATCATCTCATTTCACCTTTTACATTTTTTGTAATTATTTTAATGTATGCACCAGCGAGAAATTACTGTTTACATTTAATAAAATCATTACAATTCAATAATTTTAAATATTATGTAACGATAGTAATAACAACGATTGTACTGCTTATATATCTTGCAGTATTAAATGTAGTTTTACCACATGGGCTTGGTGTGGATGAGTCTAATAGAGTAATAGAGCCTACTATAAGTAAACTCATTTTATACGTAGTTGTGCTCACAATTTTTGCGCCTATTTGGGAAGAAATTGTATTTCGAGGTATGTTTTTCGCGAAATTATCTCAGCGTTTTTCTACACTTAGTAGTGCCGTCATAAGTGCTTTCATATTTACTTTAGGTCACCCCCTTACAGTAGGTAGTATTTTATATATTTTTGGTATAGGTGTATGTTTAGCCTATACATATAAGAAAACAAATAATTTACTCGTTCCAATTGGGATTCATGTATTCAACAATTCATTCTATTTATTATTGAATTTTCAACTGTAAAAAGACGCCTTTTTGAAAAGGGCGTCTTTCCTATTTTGTAGTAAGTAGAAAGGGCTTTACAAGCATTGTGTAGAGGCAAGGTAATACAAAATATAAATAGTTTCATGTGAAACATTTTTATTATCAAATATGTAAAATGTTTAACTTAGTGTATTAAACCTATCATTCATAAGTATTTTAATATATTAAAAAGTAAAATGGAATAATAAACGGGTAATTGTAGGAATATATTCGATTTCTGTTCATTTTTATGAAATATATGTACTTTTTGTTAGATTCCTTCTTTTTCTTTCTATAAAATACATGTATGTAGAAAGAAGAAAAGGATGATGTACGTGAAGGAAACTGTTTTACAAGAAACAAATTCCCCGCAAGAGTTGCATAAAGTTGTTCAAAAGAATACAGCTTATTATGACTTTAAGTGGGGCAAAGTAGAAAATCCAGCGCAAGGGAATACGTGGAATTGGGTAGCCTTTTTCTTCCCAACTTTTTGGTTAGCTTATCGTAAAATGTATAAGTTGTTTATTATACTTACGTTATTGGCGGTACCTAGTATCGTTGTAACTCCTTTTATAGATATTCCAGATGGGATTTATTTAACATGTAGTTTAGTTCTTCAATTAGGAATGATGATATTTACTGGATGGCAAGGAAACCGTTTATATTATAAGCATGCTGTTCGTGTATTACATAAGGGAGAAGATATGCCAGATCATGAGAAGGCGTATTACTTACAATCAAAGAGTGGAGCTAGTTTTGCTGGTATGGTTGGTTTCCAGATTATAGTTGGAATCGTGTTTGGTGGAGCTATGTTCGGACTCTCACTTTTACCAACTGAGCCGAATATTAAAAATGTCGTTCGTTCAAGTAGTGAAGGATTTACTTTCGAGGTTATGACCGATAATCCAGCTTGGAAGCTTGTGAAGAAAGAACAAGATTATGATGTAGTAGAGTTTACTGGTTATGATTATACAGAGAAGAAAAACGTGAAAATTAAATTTGCTGTTTATTTTAGTGAAGACTATTTTGAATGGCAAGAAGTATATGAGAATAATAAGAAGTTAAGCGAAGATGAGTTAGAAGAGTATCAATTTTACATTGAAGAAAATGGTTGGGGGTTCTAGTCAGAACTCGTTCATTTTGAAAAGGAGAATCTTGTGAAGGTTCTTCTTTTTTACTTGGAAACACCATACGAATTGAAATTTTGTAAAATAAAATAAAAAATGAGAATTCCAGGTAGGCTTGTCAATAACGTGAGACTATGGCAGTATAAAGAAATGCTATACAAATTTTATTTATCGAGATGTAAACATCAATTTTGATTTTTACGTATAAATAATGAACGGAGGAAATGAATTTATGGCTACTTTACCAAATTGTCCAAAATGTAATTCAGAATATACGTATGAGGATGGCGTTCTTTTCGTATGTCCAGAATGTGCTCATGAGTGGGGCCAAGAAGCAGAAGCTGAAAATAATGATGGTGCAAAAGTTGTAAAAGATGCGAACGGAAACGTTCTTCAAGACGGCGATGCTGTTACTGTCATTAAAGATTTAAAAGTAAAAGGAACTTCTTCAGTTGTGAAGATCGGTACGAAAGTAAAGAGTATCCGTCTAGTTGATGGCGATCACGATATCGATTGCAAAATCGACGGTTTCGGAGCAATGAAGTTAAAATCACAATTCGTTAAGAAGGCGTAAGTAAATAAAAAGAGGAGGCGAATAGGCCTCCTCTTTTTATTATGTCATTTTTTGTCGGTAAGTCGATATTCCTTGTCGAATCGTCGATATATTTCAAAAATCGTTGATATATTTTGAGTTATGATAGATATATTCGAAAAATCGTCTATATAATTTCACTCACCGAGAACGGTGCATCATTTACCAAGCGAGAGTTACGATTCACTTCGCACTATAGTCAACCTCTTTCAACTGACACCGCTTATTAAAGAAGGTCTTATATCCAAGCTGTAAGAAGAGAATGACAGCGAAAGCGGTACTTCCTGAAATACCGAGTATAATTGCGATTTGATATTGAATGGCTGTAAATGGTGATACACCTGATAAGATTTGACCGGTCATCATGCCCGGTAAGCTTATAATCCCCATTCCGACCATAGAATTGATCGTTGGTAAAATGGCAGAGTCAAAAGCGTCGCGTATGAGCGGAGCAGTTGCTTCTTTCGGTGTTGCACCAAGCATAAGTGCTCCTTCAATTTGACCTCTTTGTGATTTCATATTGTTTAAGAACGTATTTGCACCGAGAGAAACACCAGTCATGGCATTCCCAACTAACATTCCTGTAATCGGAACGATATATTGCGGCGCATACCAAGGATTATGTCCGATAATAACAAAGATAAATAGTAGAAGTGGCCCAATTGATCCGGCAACCATGGAAAGGGCGGCTACTCGTTTTAATTCTTTGGACATAGGGATGTTAACTCGTTTATAAATATTAAAAATTGCAAAGGTAGTAATAGAAGTAATGAGAGCAATTGTATAAAATGGATTACTGTTTTCAAATACGTATGTAAGGACATATGCAACAAGTACGAGCTGAATGGTCATACGGAATGTTGCGAGCGCGATTTGTTTTTCGCGAGGTATTCCTTTTAATTTCACAAGCCCGATTAAAATAAGAATAAAAATATATGCAGCGGCAAGTTGCCAAATTTGTAGTTCAATAACGCCCTTCAACTGAGAGCACTTCCTTTCTAGTTGCACCGTTTGCTTTACTAATCTCAATAATATCGTCCGCAATTTCTTCTGGAAGTTGTTGTGAGTGTGTGATGAAGATAACTGTTTTTTTCTTTTCTTTTGCTAGTATAGTAAATTGTTTCATAACGCGGCGTTCTGTATCGCTATCTAGTGCCGAGGTTGGTTCATCTAATAAATAAACAGGTGGATCCATAAGTACAATACGTGCAAAAGCAAGTCGTTGTTTTTCACCGCCTGATAATGAATCGGCGTTATCTTCTAAATTTTTTTCTAAGCTAACAGTCGTTAACGCGCTCCACAAAATATCATCATTTGGAAATGGTTTTTCAGAAAGACGAAGTCCCATTAATAGATTGTCTTTAATCGTTCCATCAAAAATAGGTGGGGTTTGCCCAAGCATGACTACGTCACGTCGTAATTGAATAGGAGGATAATCAGAAATCAGCTTTCCGTTGTATTCAATTGTACCGGATGTTGGAGATTGTAAATCATTTAGCATGCGAAGCAATGTACTTTTCCCGCTCCCACTCTCTCCGATAATACATGTGATTTTTTCTTTTTGAATCTGTAAATAAGGAATGTGCAGTATATCTTTATATGTAACGTCTTTTAATATAAACATAGATGGCTCCTTTCTGATTCTAGTTATATCGTATCAAAAAAGATTGCAAAACGGTTATAAAGAGCAACGTTTTTTCTTCGTCTTGAGTTTTATTAATAAGTTAAGTAAACGATCTAATTCTTGACTGAAAGAAATCACTTTATCATGAGTGAATCCGTACTTTTCAACGAGATAGATCAATTCTTTCTTCTTTACTTCTATTCGATTGTTTAGTTTCGTTAAGTTCATAAGTGAAATGGAATACCTCCTGTAAAAGTATTTACAACATAAAAAAATAAGACCGAATGACTTCGGTCTTAAAGGAAATAAAACAACTTATAAATAGCATACACTGTTCATCAATAGTTTTTAATATAAAAATGAAAAATTAATCATGATCCATATTGAGAAAGATGTGTCTGATAATTATATTTTAACTAATAAAAGAGGCTGTCTAATTAGTAGACAGCCTTTTAAGTATTAACCCTTATGATATTTGTACATCCAAAGAAGGCCAGATTTTAATAATCTCGGTACACGTCCCATTAATGGTTGGTTTGCGAGTAAACCGAAGCCATGCTTCTTACCAAGAGAACCGAGAACACCTTTTAATTTAATTACAGGTAGTTCGTCAGGAAGTGGTTCATTATTCCAACGTTTTAATAATATTTGGACAATTTGTTCTCCTTGGCCTTCAGCAAGTTGTGCAGATGGTGCATGTGGAAGTGCTGCGCAATCTCCTACAACGTAAACGTGCTCGTTATTTGGAATATTGTGATATTTTGTTAAAACAACCCGTCCGCTACCATCTTGTTCAACTGGAAGGTTTCGAACAACTTCATTTGCTTGAATACCAGCTGTCCAGACGATTGCATCACATTCAAGTGGCTCATCGTGGTTGTACACAATATTTGGTTCTACTTTTGTAATGTTAGAGTTTCGTATAATGTTAACTTTATGCTTTACAAACCATTCTTCTACATATCTACTTAATTTCTCTGGATATGGGAATAAAATTCTATCTTTTCGATCAAATAAATAGATTTTTAAATCAGAACGGCTTTCACGAAGTTCGCTTGCTACTTCAACGCCACTTAAGCCAGCACCAACAACAGCAACTGTTGCATTTGGTTCTAGGCTATTTAATTGTTCATATGTCTTACGTGTTTGTTCAATCGATTGTAGGCTATGTGTATATTCCTTTGCTCCAGGAACATTATGATATTTATCTTCACAGCCAAGTCCGATAATTAAATCATCATATTGGATTGCTTCGCCGCCATCAAGATGAACAGCTTTTTCTTCGAGATCAATATTTGTTATTGTGCCGTATTGAATATTAAGGCGTGGGTGCTCAGGAAACGGTATGCGAATATGCGTTTCTGAAATTGTACCCGCTACTAATGCATAATATTCAGTTTTGAAACAATGGTATGGTACTTTGTCGATTAATGTCACTTGTACATCATCCGGAAGTTGGTTGCTTGGAAGTAGCCGTTGCAGAATTCTCATTCCACCGTAGCCGCCACCTAGTATTACGAGGTGTTTCATGATGGATTACCCCTTTTCTGTTGAAATATCCCCTAATCACACAATTTTATATTAATAAAATATTTCGACTTTACTCAATCAAATTATATCGAATTTGTGAACAAATAACAATGCATGAATGAATACTCTGTTGTACAATAAGAAGAAAAGTAAAGTAAACTGTTTTCATTTTTTAGTTACTATTTCATTATGAATAGCATGTTATATAAAATAAAACCATCTACTTTGAAGTGAAATAGTGAAGTAACTAAATAGTTTAGAATGTATAACGAAAACAACAAGAGAAAACTTAGTTTTCTTCTTATAGATAAAGTCAGAAAGTAATTTGTTTTGTAGTACAGGGGGGAGAATTTTGATTAAACCATTAATTGAATTTTGTGTAGGTAACCTTGCGAGTGGCTCACAAGCAGCTTTAGAGAAATTAGAAAAAGATCCGAATTTAGATGTAATGGAGTATGGTTGTTTAGGATATTGTGGTATTTGTTTTGAAGGACCATTTGCTCTTGTAAATGGTGAAGTCGTACAAGGTGCTACAGTAGAAGAACTTGTTAATAATGTATATGAGTATTTAGATGAAAATCCAATGTTTTAAGGTGTTGCAATCAGCAGCACCTTTTTCTTTTTCCATTAGATACAATTTTATTTCGCAGGGGAAGATAAAATTGTATATAAATAAAAAAAGGCCCTTTTAGAAGGGCTTGTTTCTTACACAATTTGCGCAAGAATGGCTCATCGCCAAATGTTGTCAAATATGAGAAACGGGGGACATTCATATTGTGTTCTAAAAGCGTGCATTTTATACTTAAAATAACAAATTATTTTTGGAGTGAATGCAAATGAGCCAATTTTCTTTTACAAAAATGCATGGTCTTGGCAATAGTTATATATATGTAAATATGTTTGAAGAACAAATTCCTGAAGAAGATTTAGCTCTTGTGGCGGAAAAGGTTTCAAATATTAATACTGGTATTGGAGCAGATGGAATGATTTTAATTTGTCCATCTGACGTAGCGCCGGTGAAAATGCGCATGTTTAATAATGATGGGTCAGAAGGAAAGAGCTGTGGTAACGGTTTACGCTGCGTAGCGAAATATGCGTATGAGCATAAACTAGTAGAAGATACAGTCTTCACAATTGAAACGTTAGCTGGTATTGTAACGGCGGAAGTAACGGTAGAAGAAGGGAAAGTTACGTTAGCGAAAATCGATATGGGAGCACCGCGTTTAACACGTGCAGAAATACCGATGCTTGGCGAAAGTGAAACGCCATTTATTCGTGAAAACTTCTTATACAATAATCATCGTTATGCATTTACAGCTGTTTCTATGGGGAATCCGCATGCAGTTATTTTTGTTGATGATGTAGAACAAGCACCTCTTACAACGCTTGGACCAGTTCTTGAGACACATGAAATGTTCCCAGAGCGAGTAAATGTTGAATTTATCGAGATTTTGAATGAAGAAGAGATGAACTTCCGTGTTTGGGAACGAGGATCTGGTGTAACACAAGCTTGCGGAACAGGAGCGTGTGCTGCGGTTGTAGCCTCTATTTTAAATGGAAAGATGGAACGTGGTAAGGAAATTACAGTTCATTTAGCTGGCGGCGATTTAATGATTGCATGGACAGAAGAAGGCAATGTGTTAATGAAAGGACCAGCAGAAGTAATTTGCCGCGGAGTGTATGAGTACAAGATAGAAGCGTAAAGATGTATAATAGAATGAGAACAGAAAGGATGGTGTATTTCATGATTGAAGTAACAGAACAAGCAGCTTTTCAAATTAAAGATATGTTAAAAGATGCTGAAGATGGAGAGAAGTACGTGCGCCTTGCTGTACACGGCGGCGGATGTACTGGCCTTTCTTACGGATTAGGATTTGAAGTAGAACCAAAAGAAGACGACACAGTTCTTGAGTTTTTCGGTGTTGAATTTGTTATCGATACAGAAAGTGCTCCAATTGTTAAAGGAGTAAAAATTGATTATAAACAATCTATGCTTGGTGGCGGATTTACAATCGATAATCCAAATGCAATCGCATCATGCGGATGTGGATCATCTTTCCGTACAGCGACGAATGCTGGTAAGCCAGAAGAGTGCTAGTACGAAAAAGTGCGTCAAATCAACGTTTTTAGTATCGAGATATTAGCGTGAAATCTTTTCGCAAACATGAAGCGTATAGGGTGAGGATGGAGAATTGAGGGCGGTAGATAACGTTCGAAATTCGACCATACACAAGTAACTAAGTGTATCTACGTAACCCCACTGCGCATCTATAAGGATTAATAATACCGACCCTTCTTGACGGTGAATTACAAAATTCATTCGTTGAGGGGGTTTTTTTATTGGCATTAAAACGTAAGAAGAAGCGAGCTGAGCGCACTACGCACAAGTCGTACCCTAAGATAACCTTACAGCAAGCTCTCGATATAGCGATAGCAGGTAAAAAAGCAGAGGGTTTGCGAGAACGAACGCTAACAGACTATATGAAGATGTGGGGCTATTTTACCGATTGGCTTGCAGAAAATTATTCCGATATAGAGTATGTTAACGAACTTACAGCAGATATTTTCCGTAACTATATTAACTATTTACAGTACGATGCCATACGTTACGATGGTCACAAGTTTATTACTAATCGAGAAGAAAGAGGGTTAAAAGAAACGACAATTAATATACGGCTGCGTACTTACCGCTCAATGTTGAATTACTTAGAGCGTGAAGAGTTAATAGAGTACAATCCGATGGACAACGTAAGATTGTTGCGTCAAGACATAGACCTTACGAATTGTTTAACAGAGGATGAAGTAAAAGCGGTCTTAGCACAACCTAATCAACGAGATTATGTAGGTTTCCGAGATTTTGTAATTATTAATTTGTTATTAGATAGCGGGTTACGTATTAATGAGGCTCTTAATTTACGAGTGGAAGAGATTGATTTTAAAACACGCTTTATAACGTTGACGGGTGAACGGAATAAAAACCGCAAACCTAGATACGTACCAATATCGGCATTTGTTGCGAAGCTCTTACTACAGCTTATCGAAGAGAATAGGGCGCATTTTAAAACAGACCGCATATTCCTTTCTTGCTTCGGTGAGTTACTAGGAGCGAATCATTTTAATAAGCGCTTAAAGTATTACGCAGAAAAGGCAGGTATTAAAGATAAGAAGGTAACTGCGCATGTTTATCGTCATACGTGGGCTAAAAATATGATTTTAAACGGCTGTGATCCATTCACATTACAGAAAATGGGCGGCTGGGCTGATATGCGAACAATGCGCAGATATATTCAAATGGATACAGAAGAAATACGTCGTAGTCATGACGATTTTTCGCCAATAACAAAGTTCTATCAGAGAGCTACCAAAAGAGTTTACTAAAAAGAAGAAAGTCCCCAGCGCCAACTGGAGACTCAAAACATACACACATCTAAACTGAATACAGGACAAGCCGTATCAGTCCGATATCATCTAGCTTCATTCTATCGAAAAAATTCGAAGGGTGCAAGTTGTCTTTAGTGATGCCTTTTTTAGGCAGCTGCGGTAAGTCAAAAAGCGGAAGCCGTACCGCTATAAAAACGTAAAAGGGTAGCTAGACCGCCGCAACCACTAGCGCTATACAATTCAACGCATATCATTCCCAGTGCGTCGTATAGGTCTAGGCGGTGACTGCCGTTAAAGGTCAGGGTGGAAATACGTTGTTACTACGGTGACAGGGTGTATCGAAAGATTTACGCACTATGGGACGTTTTGTAGTGTAGAAAGTCGATATGTGCGAAAGCACAAGGACGGGGAATGCGTTACTGAAAACCTCACACAACGAGCCGACGCTAGTTGTTAACGCCTTACCTCTTATTCGCATAGAAACTACGAAATTATGACGAAGTTTAAAAGCTTCGTTATTTTTTTATCTATGCGAAATAGGGGTTCAAACTGCGCCCAGCTTCCTACAACTTCCTCGCCTCTGCTAGTCGATGCGTCACCGATTGTCAATAGCACAAATTCGGTATGAATGCCACTAGCGGAAGTTAGCTGAATATCGGCGGACAACACAGGTGCTATAAGAGGTAGAGGGCTGATAATATAGCAATGAAAGCGCAAATAGAGATAAGCGAAAATAAAACGAAAGAGTAAGATCATAAAGGAAACGCACTATTTATCTAATAATTGGAGGAGTACGAAATGAAAGAAATTACATTGAAATTAAATCGAAAACAGCAACTAGCGGTTATTTGTTCGCTATCATCGGTACTAGTGAAGATGTCGCCACTGACCGAGGAGAAGTATGATATTAATACGATATTAGAAGAGAATGCTAAGTTACTTAGTAAAGAGGGCGTGGGTGCAAATTACAATGATATGAACAGGGATGCTTACGAAACACTCGACGATGTCATGGAAGAATTAGCGAAGGAATTCATTAAACAGAAGAGTAAGAGAGCGATATCCTAAAGGCTACGATATACGGTAAAATAAAAACAAGATATATCGGAAAGCGGGGAATTTGTATGAGCGAAGATAAGGTATCTTTAATCATGTTAGCGGTATTAACAATAGCTCTGGTATTTGTTGGTGTCTCGTCTAAGTTTGATAGCATTATCGTTGATATTATCGCCGTATTATTCCTATTGATATCTACTGCGATAGGTGCAGCGATTGTAACAGAACGTCGTAGGAAACGCAGAAAGAATACACGATAAGTGAGACAAAGAAATACGTTTATTGGAGATTTTTTGCGGAAAAGGAAAGGAGTAAAGCAGACGTTAAGTTTAAGCTGAAATAACGAGACAATACACTGATAGATCGGAGGAGGAGTTACGATTGGGAGATAGGGAAAGTGGAATTAATAATTTAGACGAAAAAACACCCGATTTGGGTGCTTTAACAAAATAGACTTATTTACTACTTCCGATTATATTAGACAGTTTGCTTACTCTTTTCCAAAGTTACTAATCTTAGAAACTTCAAGCCAACCTTGCTAGTTTGAATCCGCTGGTATTCAACTCCTGCTAACTTTATCTTTTCTACTAGACTAAACTGCATAAGTACAGGGGCAACTCTGTGATATAGAAATATTTCAACTTCATCATTTCCAGCTTTATTGGTTATGCCTGATGCAAAGAAATTACTTGTTAGTGTAAATAATTCATAAACGCTGAATCTTTTACCCTTCATATTTTCAGCAGTTACCCCATGTTTATCAGGACGAAGTATCTTCTGTTCCAAGCAAGACTTAACTTCCTCAAATGACATACCGTCTATCTCATTCTCTTTATCTAGCTTAATTTGCAACTGTTGCACCTGTTTTTGTAACTTTGTATTTTCTTTCATTAAATTATAATTGTCTTTCATAAGACTACTAGCATTATCTTTAATTTCTAATCCAGAAACCCATCCAGTTAGTTTTTTATCTTTTTCGTACTCTTTTAGAGACTCTAATACAGCAATTTTAATATCTCTGACGTCTGAATAAAATTTTGAAATTTTGCTAAGTACTTCTTTTTTAAATTCTACATAATTTGGGTAGTTTTCTCTTTCTAAAACATTTGCACCGTATTTACTTACTTTTTCATTTAACGCATCATCATTTATTACAATTGCAAATCGAGGTTTTTTCAGTTTTCCAGCATATTCATATTCCCAATGTGTGTAGCTTAAGCCTGTTTCATGATCAATTGACCCATATCTCCCACCCAAAACAAGCATATAAACATCAGATTCTTCTATCCATTTTTTAATGGTTTCTTTTTGGGAGGTATCTGCTGCTTTGAAAAGCTCCATCCCTGCTGGAATATGACCCGCATTTAATACCGCTTGTACTGCTGCTTGTCTTTCTTCCTGTAAGTCAGTAAACGTTGATGAAATAAAAACCTGTAACTTTTTCTGCATTGACCTCGATCTCCTCTTTAAATTATTCTATTAGCCTATTCCCAATTTTACCATTTTTAAAGGAAACAAAAAAGAAAACCATTTTCCAGTGAGATTGATACTATTGCATTTGTATAACTAACAAAACTGGACAAATAAGCGTATTCTCACCGCTATACACTACGTTACATATCACCAGCCGACCGCTCTTGACGCACGTCCCTCTCCTCTGAAACTAACCCTATTATGCAAGCAATGCAATTACGTATGTTTATCGTTGGGCTATCGTACACAAATCGACTGTACACTAGCTGGTAATATAGCGCATGATATAATGCCTTATCCATGTTAGCCTGTAGTGTTAATTCTTCGTTAATATCTATTGTTTTAACGTCCGCACTCGCCTTTTCTTCGATATTTAGCGGTTGTGTAAGCACTTCCTAACATACCTACTCGTAAGACTGTGTGTTTCGGGAAAATATGAAAGGTCACAATTCATCCTGTGGACATTGCTTATTTTACAAAACTTAATTTCCTTAGTTAATTAAATTAAAATCCGTGAATGGATAAAACTCGCAAAATATGATAAAATCTTCCTATTGTGATTATTGCCTTTTAATAGAATTATCAAAAATGCGGGGGGACTAACTTGCTACTAAGTAATAATGATATAAAGAGAGAATTAATTGAAGGTAATATTAGGATTCATCCTTTGAATATGGATAATATTAAAGGGGGATCAATAAACCTAACTGCAAGCAAACTGGCATGGAGGGTGTCAGATAAAAATTCTGCTGTTAAGGATAATATTATAGAGATTCCTCCTAATGACACTGTTTGTATTTACACAAATGAAGCAATATGGGTGTCTAAGTGGATAGGAGGTACATATCATCCTAGGGTATCACTTGTTTCAAAAGGATTAGGGCATATCTCAACTACCCTAGACCCTGGATGGGCTGGTTTGTCATTAATTGCTGTCAATAATCCTACAAATAAACCTGTAAGCATTATAGTAGGGGAATCATTAGTTTCTATTATGCTGTACTATTTAAAAACTCCCTCTTCTTTAAACACATTAGAAAATACACCAAGTCGACCAGATATTGCCAAGACTTTTAACTTAAGTAGTGGAGAGGATTTATTTCTGCAAGAACAATGGCATAGGAATGAACAAGGTATATCAGGTAGAATGTTAAAATCAGACAGTTATAAAGAGTTTCATAAAGAAGAAAATGCAGGAATAATCAAAAAAGAACAAGATAAAAAAAAGTTTAAGGAAACTTTTATGTATCCTTTGAGTATAGCTATAATAGGGGCAGTTTTAGGAGCAATTTTAGGGAGTACACTGTCTACTTATTTTGCAAGCTTGTTCTTAAAGTGAGAGTAGCTAAAGTTAGGATAGGGAAAGGTTTTTAAGGAGTATTTTTCCATTTAAGATATTTTTTTCGGTATATTTGAAAGCCCTTCCATCTTCCTTTCCTCCCATAATCTCAAAGAAGTCAGAGCGATTTATTGAAGTCTCTTATAAATTGGTATGATTTAATAGAATTGTAGTACCGCATAGTCGGTAATTGATAGGAGGGTTACGCTGAGAATGCGTAGCCTTTTTTTATAAGCGTAAAGTAAAGACAATTTACGACATGTAAACTATCTGATAATTTAGTGTGAAATAGCGAATCCCTTGCGACTGTAGTGTTTACGATAATTTACGTGTAACTTTGATAGTTACAATTATTTACAAAATAAGCGATGTCACGGGGGAAATATCGTCAGATTGGCGTGTGTAAGGCGCTGTGAATGGCGGCTATACACCTGCTGTTCGTTCGGCTGGAGGGGGGTCTTGAAACTCACGGGGTTTAGTCTTTATGTACCTAAACATAAAAAAGACACCGCCAATTAATGCGCCGCCTCGTATTCTTTTACCTTCTTATAGAACGTTGCTTTCTTCATATTAACAGCCGCCATAAACTCGACTGCTTTTATCTTTCCGCCTTTCCAATCGCAGTATAAGTTATCCCAGTTTTCGGGAAGTGCCATAACAGGACGCCCGAGGTGTTTCCCCTTCGCTGCTGCTGCGTCGATGCCTTCACGTTGGCGCTCCTTTATCGTTCTTCTTTCTTGTTCTGCGATAGATGTATAAACCTCGATAATAATATTATTAATCATATCAATAACCCAGTCTTGTTCCGCTGGTATGTCTGCCATAGTCGTAGGTAAGTCGATAATTTTAACACGAATCTTTTCTTTCTTGAAGTATTCGAGGTATTCTTTTATCTGCGCTTTGTTTCTGCCTAGTCGGTCGATAGATTTTATATAGAGCGTATCACCTTCACGCATTGCTTTAAGCATATTCTGAAAGCCCTCACGCTCGAAGTCCTTACCGCTAGCCTTATCGCTGTATATGTATTTTGTGTCCGTTACATGAGATTCTAGCGCCTTATATTGTCTGTCTAAGTTCTGCTCCTTACTTGATACACGAATGTAACCGAAGCTGATTGCCATAATGAAAACCCCGTTTCCTTTTATCGTTAACCTAAATATATACTAATCGTCTATAAAGGTCAATTCTTTTTAGTACGTTTATAAAGGTTGATGTTAGTTAATTAATAGACTGATATGGGACGTATTTCACGATGTACATAAAGGTGTACCTTTTTAGACTACTACCCACTAGCACGTTTTATATGAAGATACCCCGCTATATATCTTCGCATTTATACACCGCTATACCTAATACACCGCTATACCTAATACACCGCTACCTATACCGACACACCTACACGCATTACCCCGACATACCTAGCCGCTACACATAACCACGCCATACCTTACCATACAGCCACTATATACTTCTCTAGTCTATTGCTGTTTGTGTTGCGATATTATTAGAAGCTAATAGACAAAGCGCTAGGAACGTCACAGGCTACCATTGTACGCAGCTATAAGCCAGCACACTACCAGCAGGCTACACACCACCAGCACACTACCTACTACTATATGTATCTTCGTAAGTTTACTCGATTAGTTTGTTATTGCTTTTCTCTTTATGATTTTTCTTTTTGTTTTGTAATTTGTTTCTTGATTTGTTTGTGAATTGAATCATTGGGAATCTTTGTTTGTTCTTTGTTGCGATTGATTTCGTTTGTTGTTTCGTTTGTGAATTGTAATTGAATCGTAAAGAGTTCGAAGTTGTTTTGATTGTGTTTCGTTTAGTTCTTCGCATTGAAAGTTATTGAAATTAATTCGAATCGAATTGTTATTCGTTTTGTTTCTGCGAATAAAAGCGAAAGAAGAAAAAGAAACGTTCGTTTTAAAGCGTTTAGCTCTTCGAATGAGCGAAGTTAAAACGCATCGAGGACAAGCCAATACATCCAAATTAAAAACCACCACCCCCCCAACGACGGGGTCAAATACCCGTCAACAACCTCTTACGATTAGCGCACATAAAATTTGAACTCGGGTACTAATAAATGGAAATAGTAACGGTTCAAGGTGAACTATTACTTTGACGCCTGCCCTTTACGAAGTCCTTTCCGCAGCCCTCACGTAATCCCTCAAGAAGTAAACAAAGATAGTTTTAGTTCAGTTCTAGCGATTCCCTCACGAAGTGATACGACCCAAGCCCCCGCCTACTTCTCCAAAACGTTAATCTGCCAGAAATTCGCATTTCAATTTTGTAACTCAATGGGTCTGACAGCCTCAAATAGCGATTCTAACCGTTTTATAGTGTTACAGTGCGTCTATTACTAGGTAGGAGGGCGTACAGGAGGCAGAGGGCTTCGCTAGTTTCTTCTATTATGTAAGGGGAAATTACATAACTAATTATGCAGATGTCCGCCCGAATACGGGGCAGCGAGCGCCTATGTTTTTAGAAATGCTTTAAATATCGTACCAGTAACAGCTGATTAGTGCGCCTATAGAAGCGAGAAGATAAAACGCAGCTTAGTTAGATAGGGCGATGTAATTATTTTTTAGAAAGGTATACCGAGAACGGAGGAAGCTTGCGCCTATCTCTTTGTAAGGGCGATTAAGTCACACTATAAAACAATAAGGAGAGAACAAATATGACAGCAGAACAAAACGAGAATGTAGCCGAACAGGTAAAGCAATACCCTAACGATAAAGCGGAACTATTACAAGGTGGTAACGGTTGCTTTGATATGTATAACGTACAAGTAATGCAAAAAGTTTTCCCACGAATCATACGAGAGGTACACGACTTATATAAGTCAAGGGGAAAGAAAGTGCCGCAGATACGGGATGTAGTAGCCTTCTACTTTACGCTACATGCCTATATCTATAAGCAAAGTCCGCTAGATAGTTTTTACGGTGCTTCGTTCCAATCATATGAAAAGATCATGTCGCACCTAAATATAGATAGAAGCCGAATAAAGTGGCTAGCCGATATCTTAGAGGCAAACGGACTTATCAGACGGGAGCGTAGACGTGAAGGGCTGAAAAATAGAGTGCTGTACTTTCCGAGCTATGCACCACGTATTTCAGACGACGGATATTTAGTAGACAAGAACGGCGAGAAGATTAAGCCAAATATGGAAGTTTACGAGATTAAGAAGAGGGGGGAGAAGCCAGTAACGACGCCAGTGTGTACTAACACCATTAACGATAGTGCTGTCTAAGCATACTTACGATAGTGTTATCTGTCCGCACTGTAAAAAGAGAAACTGTAAAAAGAGAAACGCTAAAAAGAGAAAGAGTTTGTCACGCAATAAATTGCTAGACAATGTTAACGCAGTAAGTACTTAGAGATTAAGAAAGGGAAGGGAGACTGCGTGAAAGATAAGAGAT
This sequence comes from Bacillus basilensis, assembly GCF_050630465.1. Taxonomy (NCBI): domain Bacteria; kingdom Bacillati; phylum Bacillota; class Bacilli; order Caryophanales; family Bacillaceae; genus Bacillus; species Bacillus basilensis. The sequence continues at coordinate 74,156 of NZ_JBNTQO010000017.1, forward strand.
ATAAGAATAGAAACACGAACAGTGCCGCTAGACCACACTAGGTATGACTAAGGCTATAAAACTACTAAGGAGGGCGTGGCGATGTTTCTAGGATACATAGAAATACCGAAGCACGAAACGAGACACCTCGATATGCCAGCAGAACAGAAAGCGGAGCTAATGCGTAATAGGCGGCGAAGACGTCGGCGTAAGAAGCATGAGGACAAAGACGAGGTTAAAGGAGGTGAGGCAAAGACAGAAAATGAAACGCTAAAATGCGAGAAGTTGCATAGTCATGCGAAGAAAAATAAAAAAGATTCTACAAAAGATCGTATAGAAGTCGAATGGAATGGCGGAGCAACCTTACATAACTGGGATTACGTCGCTAACGACTATAAAACTAATTAAAACCAACTAAAACAACTAACCGGAGGTAATGGAAAATGAGAACTAAAGCACAAGATATCGTAATAGAGGTAAATTTCGGAGAGTTAATGCCGAAACAAGACGTAAAACAAGAGGTAAAACCAGCGCAGCATGAAGTAACAGTAGTAACACACGAGGCGGACGTACTAACAGACCCGTCAAACGTGGCGCAGCGTGAGAAGTATATCGAGAAGGTGGAGGTATTAAGCAAAGTCAAAGGGTTGTTACTACTGCCACGCCTAGAAATGGCGACTACAAGGCAAATTGCAGAGTACTACGAAGTACCATTAAAGACTATAGAAACAATTTATACGAGATATAGAGGGGAGTTAACGTCCGACGGAATGGTTCTGTATAAAGGTGCGCAGCTCGACCCATATCGTTGTGACCTTCATAGTGAAGGTGGCAAAGTTGTAGGCGTATCTCAAAAAACTAGACAGGCACTACTATTCCCGAAGAGAGCTATTTTAAGAATCGGGATGCTTTTAAGGGACAGTGATACAGCTAAAGAAGTGCGTACCCAGCTATTAAATATCGAAGAACATGCGACAAATGAGCAGCGTACACAAGAAATCGACAAAGACGGATTACTACTTTTAGATATTATCCGTGCTAAAGACCCGATTCAACAAGCACAAGCAATCGCAGCATATACGGAATACAAAGACGCTAGAGCCAAAGAAGCCGAAGAAAAGGCGGCAAAGTACGAAGTGAAGGCGGAAAAATTCGACCTTGTAACAAAACAGGCGGGGCTTTTAACGCTAACAAACGTAGGGAAATCGTATGTAGACGGTGTTTCCGCTAATGCGCTAAACAAATTCTTAATTCAACAGGGCGTACTTTATAAAAACAAGGTGGACGGAATTCACATGTATAAAAAGGGGCATGAGCAATACTTCAAAGTAGTAACGTATGAGGCGGGATATAGAACGCTGAAAGTAACACTAGAAGGTGCGCTCTTCATCGCAGATCTTTACAAAAGTCGTAATAACAAGAAATCTGCGTAGAAGGTAATGTGCATTATGCACAAAGCCTCAAAGGTGCGTAAGAGATAAGGAACGGAAAATACAAACCAACACAAAGGAGATAACAAAAATGAAAAATACAAACAATACAAACGAAACTATGTCGTTAGTACAAAAAAGGCAAGAACTATCCGAGGTTATTAGAGAGGGGCGTCAAAAATACGGGGAGCATTGTCTTGTCGTAAATAAAGGTACGGAAAAGCGTCCGAGCTGGGTCGCTGTATATCGTGAGCCGAAAGGAGCGGGAGGTGTAAAAGATATCGACATATTCCCCCCTGCGTTTTATTGAAATACAGCTAGCTAACAATGAAACGAAAGAAAAATCAAAGAAAATATAAAAATAATGTATGAGATATACACGAAACGACATCACAGCAGTACATATAAGTGAGGAAGAGTTTTTCTTTTCCTTGCTCATTTTCCGTGGATTCGGCGGGTCTGTCATTACCCGTCGAGCCTTCGTTGGTTCGGGAGCCGCAACCCAATCAATACGGAACGATTACTAACACAAAGGTGCGGAAACACCTATTAAAAATACACACGACCCTTCGGTTTATCCATCGTGGTGTAAAGCAATCTAGTGGTTGTCCAAAAAGTGCTAGATACGTTGTTTTCTATATGTGTCGCTACTGTCGTCGTAGCGGCATATTTTTTAATCTATTTGAAATAAAACATATGAAATAAGGAGGCGGAAAAAGTGAACAAACAAACATATAATTCTTCGATACTTGCATTAATTCTACAGCTCGCTCAACTCAAACAATCAGATTTAGCGAAGCTACTAGGAACTACGCAGGCGAGCGTTTCGAGATTTTTATCGGGAGAACAAAAGCTACCATCAGAGAAAGCCGAGATTTTAACGGAGCTAATCGGCTCTCATAATCTTTTCCTAATAAGTGCGTTCGATGGAAGCATGACTGCTGTAAGCGAAGACCTAAAAAGACGATTAAAACCGAGGGAGGGCGATTAATATGCGACCTATATTAGTAACAAATGTACACAAGCTACGAGGAAAATCGTTTTTATATGCGTTCTTGTATGTTGATAACGTTCTAGTAACTCAAATCGCAGCACCGTTAGAAGCCCAGCCACTCGCTAGAAAGTTAAGGGAGATTGTTTGGAGCAACTGCGACGAATTACCAGCCTTTGACGTTCACACTTGCACAGACGCAGTGTATAAGGCTTGTATTAGTGAATCCGATATTACAGGGCATTACAAAACAGAGGACGAGACAAGCGAAACAAGACGGTATCACGAGGACGAAGTTGTGCAAACAGCTTTAATAGATATTTATGAATTAAAAGATCCGAATGAGAAACAAATGCCGAAGTGGCGTAAAAAGTTAATCGAAATGCTACAAAAATGTATTAGATTACTAGAAGGAAGTACGGAAGCAAATACGAAGGGAGCGATAAAAGATGGAATGGAAACTATACGATGAATTTACGGTACAAAACGATAAAGCACACAAGTTTATCGAAACATACCGAGAGAAAGTACAAGCTGCGAAAGACGATGTAACGGCAGCCACACAAGCATACGAAGAGATTCTAAACCAAGAATTCGCTGGAAAGAAAGTCGATACGAAGAAGAAGGCAGCGCTAGCAGATATCGAAAAAGCTAAAGCAGCTCTAAAAGTCGCAGAGAGCGAGTACACAAAGGCTAATGATTACGCTATGACTAATCTAGCAGGCACGATTACAATCGATGACCTTGCCGCAGATTGGCAAAGGAATGTAGTACCTACTGTACGAAGAGATAAGGTCGAGCCACTGCGTAAGAAGGCAGAGCAAGGCTTAAAAGATTACTTCGAAGCAGTAGCCGATATTCTACGATTAGAGAGTGAAAATGCGTGGGCAGTCGGCTTCATGAACGAGCGTTTTAGAAGCAGAAAAGGCGCACGTCCTCTTATGCAGAACGTAGCGAGCTTCGGAGATATTCCAAAACCGCCAAACGATAGCGACTGGGATAAGCTCTTAAAGTATCGACAATTACCCGCAAGATTCATGAAGTAATCAGTATCTGTAACCAATACCTGTAGGCTAATCGCCTATTAACATAATCAAAACGAAGAGAAGTCGCCTTTAATCGGGCGGCTTTTTCTAATTCTAAGGAGGAATTTATAAATGGTAGTATATTCAAACGACTTAATCGGTAAACAGGAAAGCGTAACAGACGAACTGTTATTATTAAACCCACTTCAAACGCCTATGTTAGAGCTACTAGGATTCGGCGAAGCCGTTACGAACGTAGAACACGTATGGTTCGAAGATGAAATGTTCGCACAGGAAGGTATTGCAGCACAGGAAGCGGCAGAAGACGCTACAGAAATTACGGTAGACAGTGCAGAGGCATTCCGCCCTAGCCTAGTTATTCGTAATGGCGAAGAGTTAATGTTAGTCGTTAAGGTTGACGGCGAGAAGTTAACAGTAATCCGTGGCTATGCTGAAACAGTAGCAGAAAAAGTAGAAGCTGGTGCAACTATCGAAGTAATGTTCGTAGAAGGCGCAGAAGGTGCAGACGCACGAGACGCACGTTACAAACCACGTAAGCGTGTATCTAACATTACGCAAATCTTCGACGAGTCTGTAGAGCTTACAGGTACAGCAATGGCAGTAGCTCAACACGGCGTAGATAACGAGTACGAGAAAGAGAAACAAAAGAAACAATTAGAGCTAGCACTTCAATTAGAAAAGGCTGTAATTAGTGGTATCCGTTACGAGAAAGGCAATACACGTATGATGCGTGGTGTTCGTTCGTTTATTCAAACTAACGTTATCAAAGCCGACGGCGCAGCAATTTCAGATGAGCATTTAGTCGAGGCATTCCGTGCTATCTTCGAGAAAAGCGGCTCTACTGTTAGCGGTAACTACAAAATTATCGTAGGTGCTACACAAAAGGTTGCTATCTCTAACTTCGATAATGCGTTAATTCGCTTAGACCGTATGGACAACGGGCGAGGAAACGTAGTAGACCATTATATCTCGGACTTCGGTGCGGCAGAAATCTTATTAAACAGCAACGTACCAGCGGGTGAGGTGTTAATCGTAGACGCTAACCGCTTATCTATCCGACCACTAAGAGGGCGTGAGTTCTCACACATGTTCTTAGGTCGAAAAGGTGACTACATGAAAGGTATGTTAGTCGGCGAATACACGTTAGAAATGCTACAAGAAGCGGCACACGCTAAAATTGTAGGTCTTTCAGTAAAATTCTAATCGAAATATATCGGCTAGGGCTTCGGCTCTAGTCGTTTTTCATATAAGGCGGTGACAGCGTGAGGAATTACGCAGATAAAATCGAAGAAGCTAACAAGCATATCGACGCCTACGTGATTAGTAACGAAGATTGGCACGAGTGTGACGAGGTAAAAAAGATCCGTCTCATGAACTCGGCTGATAGAACGTTACATGAAACATTCAAAGGTGTAGAGATACCCGATAATGCGGTGTATGAGTTTAGCGCATATCTAGCGATTGTATTCAACGATACAAATAAGATGCAGCAACAAGGAATCGCTAGTTTTAGTGTAACGGGCGTCGGGTCATTCACGTTTAAAGAGAACAATGTATCTAGCGCTATCGGACAACCATTAAAAGAACTAATTCCAGACAGTGTATTAAGTCTTATCGAGAATGCGAATGACGGAATTAAGTTAACTGGTCGTGAAGTCGGTTGGCTAGTCTAGTCAGCATCATAAACAATAAAAATTAGGGGGAAACAACATGGCAAACGTATCAACATCAAGCATTAACGTACCAATCGGTGCAGCTATCGTAGAGTACGGAGACGAGGCGGACAAAGTAGTATTCGACATCACGAAGGGCGGTATTACGTTCTCGGTTGCGACATCAGTACAGGAAGTAACAGTAGACCAATATGGCGAGACGCCAGTAAAGGCAATCATGAAAGGTCGTAAAGCAGAATCTACAGTACCTTTCGCATTACATGACTTAGAGAAGTTAGCGGCAGTTATGCCAAACTCTAAATTCACTAAGAGCGACGATAAGAAAAAGTTAGTGGTTAATGCGCAGGCAGGCTACGACATGTTAGCGGGCGCTAAGAAAATGGTAATCAAACCAACAGACCCAGCGGCAACGCCTAACGACTGGATTACTATTCCAATGGCATCAGCTATCGCCGACCCTGACTACACATACAACGCCGACAACGAGCGAGTAGCGAAAATCTCATTCACGGCGTATCCGAATAAGGACACAGGCGTACTGTACATCTTAGGTGACGAAACAGTAACGGAAACAGAAACGAAAGCAGTAGCAAAATAACGAAGAAATCGAGCGGAATCTTAGCGGGCTTCGCTCTCTTTTTTTTTATTTTTATATGAAATTATGCATATATAGTTATTTCGCATTTTGCGAAACATTATAATTAAAAGGGATACCGAAAAGAAAGAGGAATAAAGATGAATTTAGAATCTATATTAGAAGAATTAAAACATAATAGAGTGGCGATAGTAGCAAAGAAAATTGGGATAAGTCACAAGAGGTTATCGAAGGCGCTTAGAGCAGCTGGCTACGATTATAAGCGCAATTTAGGTTGGCATTTTGCGGCAGCGGGTGAACCACCTTTGAAAGCGGATATCCGAGAATTTATACTAAATACCGATGATGTACAGGCGGAAGCTACAAGTAGCACTCTTACGGAAGATGAAGTAAATATATTACGAAAACTCATAAATGAATGGGGTACTACGCCTAACAACGTAGTTAATGAAATCTCACAACAAAAAGAGAATGTTTCAAAGTCTAGTGATTCTCAGAACAATACGACTCTGTTTCATTCGTTGTATATGTGTATTAGAGAAAGTGGAGCGAAAGAAAAGGTTAGCAGGACAGTGAATCTCGGCAAAGAAACATGCTCGGAATTAGGTACTTTCGAAGATGTGCATCGAGTAAATCGTGATGATATTATAGAGGCTGCGCTTCGTGAGTTCTTTGAGAAGTATAAGACGAAGGCGCAATAATTGTATTGTAAGGAAAAATGGGCGTAGATTTTATAATCTGCGTCTTTTTTTATGAGTTAGTGCAGAAAGATGCGCTGAGATTCGCATTTTAAGGCGATTATAATTGAATTAACGTATTAGTGTGCGTCTAAATGCGCTCTATGTCGTTTTGTGCGGAGTACGAACGGTACGAAAAGTACGAGAAAGGCGCATGAATACAGGATTTCTTTTATAAGATTAGATATATTTTTACTTGTCATTGTGGCAGAGTTTGGGTATGATGGAATTAACGTAATAGACCGTTAAGTAAGAGCGGTATTATTAACCTTTAGAGCGAAAAACAACCATGCTATATGCGTGTAAACATTGATATTAACGCATTTTAATCTGCGTTAAACTGACCGTATAATTTACAATTGATAATCCAAATGCAATCGCATCATGCGGATGTGGATCATCTTTCCGTACAGCATCGAATGCTGGTAAGCCAGAAGAGTGCTAAGTTTTTAGCCGAAATAGAAAAAGACCTTTTTAGCGATGGAATACAATCGTTAGGGAGGTCTTTTCTTTTGCCATAAAAGTCCAGTTGGTAAGGGCTGATTAAAGTTTTACTTTATCTTTGCATAGATGCAAGTATCAGTTAGTTGTTTGCCGTCAGCTGAAAAATCTTCATTACGTAATACCCCTTCAAGCTCAAAACCTAATTTTTCAGGGATTGCACGACTTTTCGTGTTATTACATTCACATCGTATTTCAATCCTTCTAAATTTAAATAACTGAAATCCAAGGTTTGTTAATGCACTTACTGTTTCTGTCATATATCCACTGCCACTGAATTGGGTGTTAATCCAGTATCCAATTTCACATTTAGAAATATTCCAATCAATTCGGTGAAGGCTTGCAGTTCCAATAAAATCATTCGTCTCCTTATGATAGATAAGGTAGCGAAAGCTTTCTCTTTTCAAAAAATCTATATGCGCATTTCTCAAGAGAATTTCCGTTTCTTCAACAGTAGGAATGGACTGGAATAAAAACAACCACTGCTTTAATTCACGAATTGAATCTTTAATAGCTTCGTGTACTACATTCCCTTCACCGGTTTGCAGTGGTGCTCGAAGAATGAGTCTATCTGTTTCTATTTGTAACGGAACATCTAATAAAATAGGATTCATATTATTTCTCCCCTCGAAAATTTTAAATTAGGACATAGCGAAACTTATGTAAAAACACTTTCGCTCAAAAGTTAGAAAATAATAAATACATATTCACTTCATCATTTAGAAATCCCTTTTTACATATTGAAAATGAAACCGTTAGTTGAATAAGGAATTATTATTTTTCTTCTAATTTCTGTCTTTTACATGATTAGAAGTGGGTTTATGTGTATGAAGAAGTTTGCCGGAGTAGTAGCAACTCATCCAAATTTAGAATCTGTACTTATTCTAATTGGTGACGGGATGACGATTTCTAAAGTGAAGAAATAATTATTATCTTACAAAAGTGTAATGTTCATGTCATGTTTTTGAATTTCTTCTTTAAGCTCTGGGCATTAAGATAACAATATAAGAAAAAAACATGAGGTGAAGGAAATGAAAAGATATATTGCACTGTTTAGTATTTTAGTTGTATTCGCAAGCCTTTTAGTTGGTTGTGATATTAATCGTTTAGGAAAAGATGAGTATTACGTTCAAGTTACAGCTGATGGAATTGAAAAAAATGAGAAGTTTGATAACGGAGAGCCACATAAATATTTCGAGTATAAATTAAAAGGATTCGATAAAGACGGAAAAGAAAAAGAAAAAGAATTAGAATTCACAGCTCAAAAAAATCTTCGTAAAGATGCATTCTTACGCGTATACAATTCAGATAAAAAAGGTGTAACAGCTTGGGAAGAAGTGAAGAAAGACGAGCTTCCTGCGAAAGTGAAAGAAAAGTTAAGTGTGAAATAAGAAAGATAAAAAGGAATTGACGAACAGGGTCAATTCCTTTTTTGATTCTCAAAATCCTCTTCTGAAATGACTTTAAAGCCATGTCTTTTAAATAAAGCAGTTGTTACCCCGTAACCAATTTGTTTATTGCCGTTAAATTCTCCGGTGTAAATTGTAGAACTACCACAAGATGGGCTGCGTTCTTTTAAAATAATATATTCTGGGTGTAAATTTTTGATTTGTTCTAATGCTTTATAAGCACCGTTTACGAAAGCTTCTGTGACATCCTCACCATCTTTTGTCATTACCTTTGCTTTTCCGTCTAAAACGTCATCGCCATTCCCGCCAATAATTTCGGCAGAGGGACGAGGTGTTGGTAATCCCCCTAATACTTCAGGACAAATGAGGACTGTATCTTCTTGTTGCAGAAGCTCCTCTATTTTTGAAACGAGATTGTCATTTCCATCATACCGGCAAGCGATTCCACCTAAACAAGCGCTAATTACGATCATATTTTCATCTCCAATAAAAAATATTTAATGTCACGCCAATTTCTCTTCCTGCCTCTTATTTATAAGTGAGGTGATAAAAATGGGAAGTTTATATAACTTAATGAAACCATACAGTGAATTTCGAAGTAAAGAAGAGTTTAATACATATCAAAAGCAAGTTTTGAAATATTATCGATTTCAATTAAATAAAACGGATGCTACCATTATTCATTTTTTAGGAAAGTATGCAGTGAATGAGAAACAGAAAACAGTAGGAGTTGCTTGTCCGTTAATGGAGACGATTGCGACGAATATTAGAAAAAGTATTCGTACAGTACGCCGTTCCATTGCAAAGTTAGAGGAACTAGGAATTATAAAACGTGTTGCGACAAAAGAAAGACATAAACGCGGCGGATATAGTGCGAACTTATATGTATTTCTTACATCTGCAATTGACCGTATGGATGACCGTATGAAAATGTCCGCATGTGAAAGTGGGGACTGTGCAGCTGGCTGTAGTAAAAATGAGCAAAAATATGAGCGGGAAACAATTCTTTATAAAAACATTCCACAAATAAAAGAGAATAGAAAAGTAACGTACGAGCTTGATGAGACGTATTGTCGCCATGATATACCGAAGCCTTTTATATACGCACTTCTGCCGATGACGAGTAATCCGAAGAAGATTAATATATTTTGGAGTAAGGTGGAACTTGCGTATAAAAAGAGCGGATTATTAGAACAAGGTGTTTTACTGGAGCAAATATTAGCTGATGAAGAAGTGTATGGAAATTTCATCTGGCGAGTGAAGAGTGTCGTGAGAGCGTATAAATACGGGGAAATCCGTAAAAATGTTAAGGCACTTTTATATAGTACAGTGCGAGATTTATTTTTAGAGGTTGGATTAGAATGGGGAGCAGCTGTGAGAAGAAGTAAGGGGATACCGTTATTTGATCCATTTAAAAAGGAGCCATGCGTATAACACATGACTCCGAGTAGTTAATCAAACTTTCTTACAACTGGAACACGAATCGCTACAAATAGTACGAAGACGATAACGGCGATTGCACCGCTTTTCATAACGGCTACGATTGGAATTCCTACTGCAAGTGCGATTGATGTGAATGCATAAGAAAGCGGGATAAAGCCCATGGATGATAGCATAAGTAGACTCATTACGCGTCCCATCATTTCTTCTTTTACTGTCGATTGAATCATCGCCATAAGCGGAACGATAGCCATTGCAATTGTAATACCGTAAAACATGCCAGCTAATAATGCTTGCCAAAGTACGGTGCTAAAGTTGATGGATAAGAAGAATACACCAGACAGTAGCATCATGATAATGCAAAATAGACCGCGTCTACGATTAATATTTTTTAAACCGACAATGACCGCGCCTATTGCCATTCCGCCGCCGACAGATGCTTCTAAGTAACTAAACTGAAGCGAATCACCGTGCAGAACATTTTTAACGAAAAGCGGGAAACCGACTTGCATCGGACCGATTAAAAATAAATTTAAAAAGGCGCTACAAAGAAGGAAAGTTGAAAGGAATGGTGATTCCTTTACGTATAAAATTCCTTCTTTAATAGAAGTAAACATGCCTTTGTCTGTATTTTGCTGCTCTGGCATCGTAAATTGTATTTTTTGAACGAGTATGGCTGCGACGATTAGTAATAAAATTGTGATCGAAAAGATCGTTTCATAGTTCGTAAATTTGATAAGAATGCCGCCAAGTACAGGGCCTAAGATGACCGATGCTTGGTTTGTCATTTGTGTAAGTGAGTTTGCTTGTGTTAAACGGTTTTTTTCTACAAGTTCAGGTAAGATAGATCCGTCAGCTGACCAGAAAAAAGCATCAGCAAGTCCAAAGAATAAGGCGAATAAAGCAAATGTATATAGTGTTACATCACCTACGATGAACCATGTGAGAATGGTTGCAACGAGAATAGCGCGAATAATATTAGAATAAAACATAATATTTTTTTTCGGGAATTTATCAGCTACAGCGCCGCCGATAATCATAAAAATAAGCCTTGGAACACTAAGAGCTACGAAAACAACACCGAGTGAAGCTTCAAGGTTTAATGTTTTTGCTATGTACCACGTTTGTGAAAAAGTAAAAAAGGCTAAAGCAAAACTTGAAAAAAGAGTAGCTGCCCAAAGAAAAAGGAAATTCGTATTTTTTAATAACGGTTTTCCGCTTCCTTCTAAAGCAGATTTATTTTGTTGTAGTTCCTCCATATTGCTTCCTTTCTATGTGACAAATTTAAACTAAAAAACCTGTTAACAATCGTTTTATACAGTTTCTAATATTTCTATACTGCACTTTCTCATTGTAGACAATAATAATGAATTTGCACAGTGGCTATTTAACGACAAAAAAGAAGATACCAAAGGGTATCTTCTTTTTTGTCGTTTAGGCTAATGCAATATAAATATCCAATTGTACGTTGGTTGGATCTAACGCTCTTTCATCATAAAGCTCAAAGTCTGTTGTAAAAGCACGTTTGTTTTCCTTTGACCATTTCCAAATATATTCCCAAGCTTCGCAAACAACTTCAGCAACTGGTCCCTTTCTTGTTGTAAATACCGCATACGTAGCGGCAGGTATTGTTAAAGTTGTCATATTTTCAGGAACGTCTTCTAATGAAGAAACAGGCATGCCAATCGTAAAGGTATATGTACCCGTTTCATCTGATTCGTAGTTTGAGTAGAAAGCGAATGTTTCTTTCGTTTGTTGATTTGGAATGTGGTGCATGATTTGTTCTTGGAAGTACCGGTTCCAAAGCCCGGGAATTTTTCCTTCAATAGATGCCTCTATTTCATTTGTCGTCGTAATCGAAACGCCGATTACTTGGAAAGCTTCTTTTTTTACGATGATAGGTTCTTTCATTTTAAAATATCCCCCTCAATAAATAGAACGTGCGTTCTATTTATTGTAACATATTTTGGAAGAGAACGGTAGTACAATAAAAAAGAACTCCTTTTACGTAAAAGGAGTTCTTTTCATTTCTATATTAAAACATACTAGAGCTATGCATCGGTTGAAGTTTTGCGTTTGGATCGAAGTAAGCTTTTGCATTGTTTACTGCTGTCGGTGCTTCACCGAAGCCGCAAGCAATGAGTTTTACTTTTCCTTCATATGTACAAATGTCACCAGCAGCGTAAATGCCAGGAATATTTGTTTCCATTTTCGAGTTCACGAGAATGCTGTTTTTTTGTATATCTAAGCCCCAGTTTTTAATTGGACCAAGAGAGGAAACGAAGCCGTAGTTTACAATTACGTCATCAACATCGATGATAATTTTTTCTTCTGTTTTTACATGCTGAAGAACGACTTGTTCAATTTTGTCATCACCAATGAGTTCTACTGGAACGTACGGTGTGCTTACTTCTGCACGAGAATTCATTAAGCTTTCTACGCTATGTTCATGCGCACGGAATTTATCACGGCGATGAACGATTGTAACTTTGTCGGCGATTGGCTCTAACATCATTGTCCAATCAACGGCTGAGTCGCCGCCACCAAATACTACGACGCGCTTACCAGCAAATTTATTCATATCATCAACGAAATAATGTAAGTTTTTCTTTTCATACTTAGCTATACCTTCTAATTCTAAGCGACGTGGTTGGAAAGCACCATTGCCAGCAGTAATAATAACTGATTTAGAATAGTGAGTTTGCTTATTCGTAACAAGTTTAAATATACCGTCAGCTTGTTTCTCAAGCGTATCAACAGCTTCTTCTAAACAAACGGTTGGGTCGAATTTCTTCATTTGCTCTTTTAAGTTATCAACTAATTCTTGTGCGCGCACTTTTGGAAATCCAGCTACATCATAAATGTATTTTTCAGGGTAGAGTGCGGATAATTGTCCTCCAAGCTGAGGTAAGCTTTCAATGATTTTTACACTAGCTTGTCTCATACCGCCATAAAATGCTGTGAACAGCCCTGTTGGACCACCACCAATAATTGTTATGTCATAAACTTTTTGATTTTCTGCCACTTTCATTCCCCCTATAGATGGAATTTTGATATTGATTTCATATATTGTTCATATGTACATGAAAATCCTGCAAATGATGACACTTTCAAATAAATGATAGCATATTTGAGTTCAGAATACTTCTGAAAACGACTGAATTGTGTGTAAGTTTTCGCATAGATGCTTTTTAAATTGTATAAAATATGGAGAAAGGAAAATACATGAAAAAAAGGCTGAAAAACCCTTGAAAACGCTATGTTATTTTAAAATATTGATAATTCTCCAGACGCTTGAATTCTGGAATAAAACCGACTAATATAGGGAAGTATTATGTTAAATTTCTATGACAAAATTCGTACGATTTTTTGACTGCGTTTTGTTATGATATAGAATGTGATAAATTCCACATTCTTGACAAATAGAGTTTTTAGTACTTGGTATTATTTTTCATTACTATTATATAAAGAAAAGGGTTGTGATTTGGTGAAGACTCCAAAAATCGTAGTTTTAGGTGCAGGTTATGGCGGGATGATTACGACTGTTCGTCTGCAAAAAGCATTATCTGTAAATGAAGCTGAAATTACGTTAGTAAACAACAACAGCTATCACTACCAAGCGACTTGGTTACACGAGAGCGCAGCTGGTACATTACAAGATGAAAAAATCTGTCTAGATATTCAAGACGTTATCGATACAAATAAAGTGAACTTTGTACAAGATACAGTAGTAGAAATTAAAGCTGCTGAAAAACGCATTATCTTAAAAGACGGCGAGTTAGAGTATGACTACTTAGTAATCGGTCTTGGTTTCGAATCAGAAACATTCGGTATTACAGGATTAAAAGAGCACGCATTCTCAATCGCTAACATTAATGCAACTCGTCAAATTCGTGAGCATATGGAAGCTAGTTTCGCTAAATATGCAACTGAACAACGCGATGAGTTAATAACAATCGTTGTTGGTGGTGCTGGATTTACTGGTATCGAATACGTAGGTGAGCTTGCAAACCGTGTTCCTGAACTTTGCAAACAGTACAATGTACCACGTGAAAAAGCACGTATCATCTGTGTAGAAGCTGCTCCAACAGCACTTCCAGGTTTCGATCCAGCATTAGTAGAATACGCTGTAAAACAACTTGAGAAAAAAGGCGTAGAATTCCGCATCGGTACAGCAATTAAAGAAGCAACTGAAGAAGGTATTATCGTTGCAAATGGCGATGATACTGAATTAATTAAGTCTGAAACAGTAGTTTGGGCTGCAGGTGTTCGTGGTAACGGTATTGTGGAAGAGTCTGGCTTTGAAGCAATGCGCGGACGTGTAAAAGTTGATGAGTACATGCACGCTCCAGGATACGAAGATGTATTCATGGTTGGTGACGCAGCGTTAATCATTAACGAAGAAATTAACCGTCCATACCCACCAACAGCACAAATCGCAATTCAACAAGGTTACAATATTGCACACAACTTAACTGTGTTAGTTCGTGGCAAAGGCGAAATGAAAACATTCGCATTCGATAATAAAGGATCTGTATGTTCTTTAGGTCATGACGATGCAATGGGCGTTGTTATGGGCAAAAAGTTAACAGGTTGGAAAGCTTCTTTCATGAAGAAAGTTATCGATAACCGTTACCTATTCTTATTAGGTGGACCTTTATTAGTTCTTAAAAAAGGTAAATTAAAGTTCTTTTAATATATAGTAGAGAAAGCAGAAACGGCTAAGAGCTGTTTCTGCTTTTTTCATTTTAAAAATATAGTATAATATATAAAAAGAAAGAATATTCTGTCCGTTCTGGTAGAGGAGGGTATTACATCATGGAGAAGCGAGGGAAAGTATGGCTAGCTGTTAGTGGCCTAGTAGCTACAAAAGATGGCAGGTGGCTATTCGTTAAGAAGAAATACAGTGGATTAAAGGGGAAATGGTCTTTACCGGCTGGTTTTGTAAATGAAGGTGAGACGGTTGATGAAGCTGTGAAACGTGAAGTGTTAGAAGAGACAGGCATTGTCGCTCATGTGAAGGGAATCATTGGCGTTCGATCGGGCGTGATTCGCAATGAAATTAGTGATAATATGATTATTTTCCTTTTGGAACCTGAAGGAGAAAATATTATTGTACAGGAGAAGGAATTGTCTGACGTAGCGTTTCTACATCCAGATACGATTGCAGACGATCCAAATACGTCTGTACTTATTACATATTTGTTAGAAAGAAAATCAGAATTCCATCTTGAAATGGACAAAACATTAAATCCTGGAGAGCAATTTGGTTATACGGCCTATCACGTATTTACGGCGCATGAGAAGGAGAGGGAGAAAGAGTGAGTATACCGGTACTACTTATTTCAATGATGTTATTTTTTATTTTGTTTTTTGGAATTGGATTTTTACTCAACATGATATTGCGAGCGACATGGGTAATGGTTATTGTGTATCCGATTGTTTGTATACTTATTATTAATAAGGCGAGTGTGTGGGATTACTTTTCAAAGCCAAAAGAAACATTCTCTTCATTTGGGACAAGTGTATCGCATTTAGGACAAGCAGATGTGTTTATTTTATCTACTGGGTTAGTAGGTGCTGCTTTGGCAGGAATCGTAATTAAGAAACTTCGGAAAAGCGGATATCAAATGTTTTAATCTCCAATTCATTTGGAGATTATTTTTTTGCATATTCCTTCATTGTATAGGGAATGATTAACGATGAAGGAGTGTGGAATATAAAAATGTTAAAACGATATTGTATTCGCATTATGATGACTTGTTTACTTGTATCCGCATTATGCGTAACATGGAATGCTTTCACAGGAGTTTCTTTAGTAGAGATTGTAAAGAAATATGAGGGAACGAGTGCAAAAGAAGTACATGCAGCAGAAGTTAAGAGAAATGTTGCTCCGAGTAAAGAAGTGATAAATGCTTTAGAGCAGGCAAACGACTGGTCTAAATATCGTTCAATTGAAATGACTGCAACAGGTTATACGTCGGGGATTGAGTCGACTGGTAAGAGGCCGGGACATCCGGAGTATGGTATTACATATTCAGGTGTTAAGGTGAAAAGGGATTTATATTCCACGATCGCTGCGGACTTACGCGTATTCCCAATTGGAACAATTCTATTCGTACCAGGTTATGGGTATGGTGTAGTGGCTGATAAGGGCGGTGCAATAAAAGGAAACCGTCTTGATCTGTATTATGATACGGTGAAAGATGTTTATAGCCAATGGGGTAAGAAAAAAGTAAATGTGTATGTAGTTAAGGTAGGTAATGGTAAGTTTACAGAAGAAGAGTTAACGATGTTAAATCAAGACGAAACAATGCAAGTGTTTCGCGGCCAATATTTAAAACAAAGATAGTCTAGTGGTAATTACGCTAGACTTTTTAATTTTATATTAGAAGAAATATGGAGTATATAGGATATGACAGAAGTTAGAATTGTCGCATTTTATCGAAAATAAAGTTATAATAAAGGAAGAGTAGAGAAATTTAGGGGGTCTGAACATGTTTCAAGTACAAAAAGAATTAGCAAGCCATGAAGCGGTGATTGTTGCCTTATTTGAAGAGGAGAAAACGAGTAGTTTTGTACAAGAATTGGACAAAGCGTTTGAAGGACAATTACAAGTTTTATTAGAAGAGAAAGAACTTTCTACTAAGAAGAAAGCTATTTCAAAAGTACATAGTTTAGGAAAAACAAATGTGAAACGTTATTATTTCGTTGGTTTAGGTAAGAAGGAATCTTATACAACAGAAACATTACGTGTGGCCCTTGGTAAGGCGTTTAAAACGTTACAAGCAGCGAAAGTACAAGATGCAGCAATCTTACTTGATTCTTTCGTAACAGAGAAGTTAGATGTGATTGATGTAGCTCATATTGCAGCAGAAGTACAAGGCCTTGGTACATATGAATTACAAACGTATAAATCAGATAAAAAGGATCGTGTAGAGTTAGAGAAGTTTACGGCTATTACAGCGGAAGATGCACAGGAAATTGAAGCTGCATTAACAGTTGGCTACGTACATGGACGTGCAACAAATTCAGCTCGTACACTTGTAAATATGCCGCCAAACGTATTAACAGCGACAAAGCTTGCTGAGTATGCTGTTGAGTTAGCGGAGAAGTATGATATGGATTATAAAGTTCTTGAGAAAGAAGAGATGGAAGAGCTTGGTATGGGTGCATTGCTTGCAGTAAACCAAGGTAGTGTAGAGCCACCAAAAATGATCGCTCTTATTTATAAAGGAAAAGAAGAGTGGACAGATGTTATTGGATTCGTTGGAAAAGGAATCACATACGATACAGGCGGGTATTCTTTAAAACCACGTGAAGGCATGGTCGGTATGAAAGGTGATATGGGCGGTGCAGCTGCTGTATTAGGTGCGATGGAAATTATCGGTGAACTTCGCCCTGAGCAAAATGTGATCGCTGTTATTCCATCAACGGATAACGTTGTAAGTGGTACAGCATTTAAGCCAGACGATGTAATCACATCTATGAGCGGAAAAACAATTGAAGTATTAAATACAGATGCAGAAGGTCGCTTAGCATTAGCTGACGGTATTACGTATGCGAAAAAATTAGGTGCAAACTACCTTGTTGATGTTGCGACATTAACAGGCGGTGTAATTGTTGCACTTGGAAATCATACGACAGGCGCAATGACAAACAATGAAGAGCTGTTTGAGCAAGTGCTAGAGGCATCTATGGAAACAGATGAATCAATTTGGCAATTACCAATTTTTGATCGTGATAAAGAACGCGTGAGAAACAGTAAATTTGCTGATTTAAATAACTCACCAGGCCGTGAAGGACATGCGGTTATGGCAGGTACATTCCTAGGTGAATTCGCTGAAGACACACCTTGGGTACACCTAGACATCGCTGGAACATCTGAAACATCAGGAGCGCATGATTTAGGACCAGCTGGAGCAACAGGTGCAATGGTACGTACACTTGCAACACTTGTTGAACGTTTCGGAGAAGAATAAGATAATAAGAGAAGGCTGTTCCTACATTTTGGAACAGCCTTTTTTATTGGTATGACTATGGATGTCTTATCCCACATGAACTGCCCGTAAACTATAGTTTCACTTTATAAAGAAATTGTATATAAAGTACCGTTTAAAGCAAATGAAGTGCGACCCGTTTCTTCAGAGACAACTAAAATAAGTGCATCGCTTTTTTCTGATAACCCAATTGCAGCTCTGTGACGTGTTCCTAGCTCTGGATCAACTTCTGTACTTTTTGTTAGTGGAAGAATATTAGCAGCTGAAACAATATGATTATTTTTAACGAGAACGGCTCCGTCATGAAGAGGGTTACCTGGATAAAAAATCGATTCGAGCAGTGGTGCGGTTAAATGAGCATTTAACGTTGTTCCAGTTTGAATACAAGATTCAAGTGTCTCGTTTCGTTCCACAACAATAAGAGCACCGTGTTTTCTGGCGCTTAAATGTTGGACAGCTGTTGTAATGAACTGTGAGCTTTCCGTATAAGGTGATAAATACGCTTGAATATAGTATGTAGCTGCCAGTGTTTGTACATTTGCTAACATATGATGAATATCTTCCATCTTACACAAAATACATTCATCTTCTTTATCAATTGCTTGCCTCATAATTGATAATTCTTTTTCGGCAATTTCAATCATTTGCTTTGTTTGTATTTTGAGTTCTTCTGACAAGCCCCATTCTTGCATAATCCTCATTCCCTTTAGTGGAGTATTTAACCATAGTGTATACAAATATTGCTAGTAAAATCCTGTTAGATTGTAAAAAATATTGAGATACAGGTTGTTTTTTTCATATAATAAAGGTATGACAAGCGAGAGGAGATAGAAGGATGAACTGGAAACAAGAATTTAGTCGCTGGCTTTCATATGCAGAGTTAGACGCAGAACTAAAAGAACAGTTAGAAAACATGAAGCAAGATGAGAAGAAAATCGAGGACAGTTTTTATAAAAATCTAGAATTCGGTACAGGTGGTATGCGTGGTGAACTTGGTGCTGGTACGAACCGTTTAAACGTATACACAGTTCGTAAAGCAACGCAAGGATTAGCAAAGTTTATTGAAAAATTAGGTGAAGAAGCGAAGAAGCGCGGTGTTGTAGTAGCATATGATTCTCGTCATAAATCACCTGAGTTCGCAATGGAAGTAGCTGCTACACTTGGTGCGCATGGTATTACAACATATGTGTTTGAAAGCTTACGTCCAACGCCAGTGCTTTCTTTCGCAGTTCGTCATTTACATACAGTGAGTGGAATCGTTCTTACGGCAAGCCATAATCCGCCTGAGTATAACGGTTATAAAGTATACGGTGAAGATGGTGGGCAGTTGCCTCCAAAAGAAGCTGATGAATTAATTAGCTACGTAAATGAAGTAGAAGATGAATTAACAGTTGAGGTTGCTGATGTGGAGCAATTAAAAGCTGACGGTTTATTACATATTATTGGACAAGAAGTAGATGATGCATATGCAGCAGAATTGAACAATGTCATTATTAATAAAGAAATGGTACAAAAGGTTGGGAAAGACTTAAAGATCGTCTTTACACCACTACACGGAACATCAAATATTTCTGTACGCCGTGGTTTAGAAGAAGTTGGATTTACAGATGTAACAGTTGTAAAAGAGCAAGAGTTACCAGATCCGAACTTCTCTACAGTGAAATCACCAAACCCAGAAGAGCATGCAGCGTTTGAGTATGCAATTCGTGACGGTGAGAAGGTAGGCGCAGATGTGTTAATCGCAACAGATCCTGACGCAGACCGCCTTGGCGTAGCAGTTCGTAATCACGATGGTGAGTTCCAAGTATTAACTGGTAACCAAACAGGTGCATTAATGCTTGATTACTTATTATCTCAAAAGAAAGAAAACGGAACGCTTCCAGAGAACGGTGTTGTATTAAAAACAATCGTAACGTCTGAAATTGGCCGTACAATCGCGAAAGCATACGATTTAGATACAGTTGATACGTTAACTGGATTTAAATTTATTGGTGAGAAAATTAAACAGTATGAAGAAAGTGGACAATACGCATTCCAATTCGGTTATGAGGAAAGCTATGGTTATTTAATTCGTCCATTCTGCCGTGATAAAGATGCAGTACAATCTGTTCTATTTGCATGTGAAGTAGCTGCATACTACAAATCACAAGGTAAAACGTTATACGATGGTCTATTAGAAGTATTTGATAAGTACGGTTTCTTCCGTGAAGATCTTGTATCGTTAACACTAAAAGGAAAAGATGGAGCGGAACAAATCCAAGAAATGATGGCAACATTCCGTAAAAATCCTCCGAAAGAAGTAGCGGGCTTAACAGTTGTAGCAGTTGAAGACTATAAAGCGAGCATCGTTACATCTTTACAAGATGGACATAAAGAAGAGATTCACTTACCGAAATCAAATGTGTTAAAATATCAATTAGAAGATGGTTCTTGGTTCTGCCTACGTCCATCTGGAACTGAACCGAAGATTAAGTTCTACTTCGGTGTTCAAGATAATTCTTTACAAAATAGTGAACAAAAGTTACTTACTATTAAAGAAGATATTATGAATCGTTTATAATATAAAGTAATTTTAAGTAGTAGGGAATAAAAGGGAGTGAAACCTCCCTTTTATTCTATGTAAGGAAATAATCGTTATTTATTCTGACAGAAGAGAGGGTATTTTGTGATGAAAAGAGTAAGAAAAGCGATAATCCCAGCAGCTGGATTAGGAACACGTTTTTTACCAGCTACAAAAGCAATGCCAAAAGAAATGTTACCGATAGTAGATAAACCAACTATCCAATACATTGTAGAAGAAGCAATAAAATCAGGAATCGAAGATATTATTATCGTTACTGGTAAAACAAAGCGCTCTATTGAAGATCATTTTGATAATGCATTTGAGTTAGAGCAAAACTTATTAGAAAAGAAAAAGTATGAGTTACTTGAAAAAGTACAGGCTTCTTCAAAAATGGTAGATATTCATTATATCCGTCAAAAAGAACCAAAAGGATTAGGTCACGCTGTTTGGTGTGCACGTAAGTTCATCGGTGATGAGCCATTCGCTGTTTTATTAGGTGATGATATCGTTCAAGCTGAAAAACCATGTTTACGTCAATTAATTGAAGAATATGATAAAACGCTTTCTTCTGTTATTGGTGTACAAACGGTTCCAGAAGATGAAACACATCGCTACGGAATTATTGATCCGTTAGAGCAGGAAGGACGTCGTTACCAAGTTCGCAATTTCGTTGAGAAACCAGCAGCAGGTACAGCACCTTCAAACTTAGCAATTATGGGACGTTACGTTTTAACACCTGAAATCTTCATGTTCTTAGAACAGCAACATGTTGGTGCTGGTGGTGAAATTCAGTTAACAGATGCTATCCAAAGCTTAAACGAAATTCAACGTGTATTCGCTTACGATTTCGAAGGAAAGCGCTACGACGTAGGTGAAAAGTTAGGATTCGTTCAAACGACAATTGAGATGGCCCTGCAACACCCAGAATTAAGTGGTGACATGGTTACAATGATGAAGAGAATTTTAGAAGAACATACGAATCAAGAGTCTTAATAAAAAAAGAGTTATTTCAGTACGCTGAAATAACTCTTTTTTTATTAGGAAATCGTCGAATGAGAATGCTGATAAGCGGAACGACGTACAGCATAATATATACGAGGTGCGATAATGGCACCGATAATTGTAAATACAATATCTTTTACTGCAAACCACATCATAATCATCCAAGCTGTTTTATAGCTCATATTACCACCCATGAAGAGATTGACTGCCCCGTACATGTAAGTAGTACCGATAATATAAGTTAAAATAATTCCTGTGAACGAAGCAATTGCAAATGTACTAAATGTTGGTTTTTCCTTTTGTTCTACTAGTTTTCCTGATACGTAAGCAACGATAATAAATGCGATAATAAAACCACCAGTAGGATCTAAAAGTGCTCCAAATCCAGCTTTGAAGTTAGCGAAGATTGGTGCACCTGCTACTCCAACGAGCATGTAAACAGTCATTGATAATGCACCAAGTCTACTTCCAAGAAGAAGCCCTGCTAAAATTGCGAAAAATGGTTGCATAGATAAGGGGATACCTGCTACTTGTAGGAATGGTGCCCAAGATACAATATTTGCACCAATAGCCATAAGAGCGACGAACATGGCAGCTAATGCTAAATCTAAAACATGAAATCTTCTCATAATGTTAACCTCCTGTTGTTTTTAGGTTAACATTATCGTAGCGAAACTATTTACTTGTTGTCAATCAAAATATTTTGATAAGAAGGCTTCAAATACTCTCTTAGCAACGTATACGGAATACGAAATTGTGGAATTCCGCTTGAGTAAGGCGCAATTTCATATAATGGGAAATAAATGACGAGATTGTCCGGTTCTAAAAAGAAGTGAAATTTTTTAGCACTCATGACCTTTTCAGTTGCATCGGGAAAATAAATGCTTTCATTTTGTTTAATTTGTCTTACAATTTCAGCACGTATTACTTCTTTATATTTATCTTCTTGTTGAAATAAATCGTCTAAGTGTAGTAACTTTTTTTCTTTTAAATCAAATGTGTTTGCCTTCCACGTATAAAGACCGTGTGCTCCGCCTGTATATTGATAGTAATTCAAATATAGGCTGAGGAAAGGTGGTTTATTTAAGGAAACTTTATAATCAACATTCGCCACGTACGGATGAAATGGTGTACTGGATCCTTCTGTTTCTTTATAATATTTTTTTGCGTCTTTTTCTAATTTGGTTTTAAATTTGTCAGTAGACTTTTTGTAATAGAAATTGAGCTTATTTTGAAATTTCGAATCAGAAAAATTGTGAAACGAAGGTCTGTTAATTTGATATTCTATATAAGGTTTCTTACCTTTTTGTGTTACAGTCTGAACATCGATTGTCAGGTTGGATGCTTTGGCTGCTAGTGCACAATTTGGTACAATAGTCAGCAAGGAGAACATAAGCAGTAATATACAAAATTTCTGTTTCATTTAGGTGAAACCTCCTTATTTAAGTGTTATAAGTAGTTTGAAAATAAATAGGTAAAATTATACATTTAATTAAAGTAAGAGAAGGGGGAAACGATATGGCAAAAACTTTAATGGATTCACTTGGAATTGAGTTGTTAGAGATGACAGAAGATAAGGTGGTTGCTACGATGCCTGTTGATGAGCGTACACATCAGCCGTTTGGTTTTTTACACGGTGGTGCATCTCTTGCATTAGCGGAAACAGTAGCAAGCGTCGGTTCATACAATTTAATTGATCAAGAGAAATGTATTTGTTTCGGTCTAGAAATTAATGCAAATCACATTCGCTCAAAGAAAGATGGGATTGTAACAGCGATCGGAACACCGATACATAGAGGACATTCAACGATGGTTTGGGATGTGCGTATCATTGATGAGAATGATGACTTACTATGTATATCAAGATGTACAGTAGCAATTAAAGAAAAACGTGAAAAGTAAAAAGAGGCTGCTCATTAGAGCAACCTCTTTTTCTTATAATTAGAACTGGATTTTCTTCTCTAAGAAACCTTTTAGTTCGCTAATTGGCATACGAACTTGTTCCATTGTGTCACGGTCACGTACTGTAACAGCTTTGTCTTCAACTGAGTCGAAGTCGTAAGTGATACAGAATGGTGTACCGATTTCGTCTTGACGACGGTAACGTTTACCGATAGAACCAGTTTCGTCAAAGTCTACCATAAAGTCTTTAGCTAGTTCTGCGAATACTTCAGTAGCACCTTCAGATAGCTTTTTAGATAATGGTAAGATAGCTGCTTTGTATGGTGCTAAAGCAGGGTGGAAACGAAGAACTGTACGAGAATCGTTTTCTAATTGTTCTTCTTCATATGCATCACATAAGAATGCTAATGTTACGCGGTCAGCACCTAAAGATGGCTCGATGCAGTACGGTACGTAACGCTCATTCGTTTGTGGATCGATATAGTTAAAGTCTTCGTTAGAGTGTTCCATGTGACGTTTTAAGTCGAAGTCTGTACGAGATGCTACGCCCCATAGTTCGCCCCAACCGAATGGGAATCTGAATTCAATATCAGTTGTTGCGTTACTGTAGTGAGATAACTCTTCTTCACCGTGGTCACGAAGACGCATGCTTTCTTCAGTCATACCAAGTGAAAGTAACCAGTTCTTACAAGTTTCACGCCAGAATGCGAACCACTCTAAATCTTCACCAGGCTTACAGAAGAATTCAAGTTCCATTTGTTCGAATTCACGTGTACGGAATGTGAAGTTACCAGGCGTGATTTCGTTACGGAAGCTCTTACCGATTTGGCCAATACCAAATGGAAGCTTTTTACGCATAGAGCGTTGTACGTTTTTGAAGTTTACGAAAATACCTTGTGCTGTTTCAGGACGAAGGAAGATTTCGTTTGTGCTAGACTCTGTAACACCTTGGAATGTTTTGAACATTAAGTTGAACTGACGGATTTCAGTGAATTCTTCACTACCGCAATCAGGACATTTTACTTCATGTTCTTTCATTAGGTCAGCCATTTGGTCGAAAGTAAGACCGTCAACAACCATTTCGATGCCTTTTGCATCTAATGCATCTTCAATTAATTTGTCAGCACGGTGACGCGCTTTACATTTTTTACAGTCGATCATTGGATCGTTGAAGTTACCAACGTGACCAGAAGCGATCCAAGTTTTGGGATTCATTAAAATAGCTGCGTCTAAACCAACGTTGTATGGAGATTCTTGAATGAATTTTTTCCACCAAGCTTTTTTAACGTTATTTTTTAATTCGATTCCAAGTGGACCGTAATCCCAAGTGTTTGCAAGACCACCGTAAATTTCAGAACCAGGGAAAACGAAACCGCGATGTTTCGCTAAGTTTACTACTTGTTCCATTGAATACATAATAAAATCCTCCTTTTGAAAGTTAACGTATTGGCGATGACGTGCTCAGGTAACTTGTGAAACGAGCAGTGTATGCTTTGAAAAACATAAAAAAACGCTCATCCCAAGGCTTAATTGCCTAGGGACGAGCGTTTGCCCGCGGTTCCACCCTAGTTGATACACAAAAGGTGCATCCACTTTATCACGTATTGCTCGAGACTGCCGTTTCCTTGCGGCTTCAGGCTTTCACTATCCCTGAATCGCTTTTTGTGCAAGTACTTATAAGTCCGTCATCGCTACTTATATTAATAATAATGAACATATTCTAACACGTTCTTTTTTAAATCTCAATAGAGGAACGCGTCTATCTATGATAGAGTCTCGCCTATTTTTTCGTTATTTATTCCGTAATTTTGTTTAATATGCTTAATTGCTTCACGTTTACTGAGCGGGGCAAGCTTGTTATTTTGCACGTAATCCCAAACGACATCGGGCTTTGTTTTTGCATACTCGCGAAGGACCCATCCAATCGCTTTTTGAATGAAAAATTCTTTTGAAGAATGTAGCTGTCCAATAATCCAGAAAAGAAGTTCTTCATCCATCTTTTGTTTATATTTCAGCTGGAATAAAATAGCTGCGCGTTGTAACCATATGTTATCTGATGCAATCCATTTTGGAATATAGGCAGAAATCAATTCCGGATGTTTTAAAAAGATATTACCTAAAAAAGTAGGAACGATGCTATCAACAGAATCCCACCAAGATTTCGTGACAATGAGTTCTTCGAAGAAGGGGATATGTGTTTCGTTTATATGCTTTTTATATTTTTGCATAATATCAAGTGCGGCTGCTTGAAATTCACGTTCTGGTAAGTCCCAAAGTTCACGCACGATGATTTGGAAGTCTTTTTGATCTGGGAGAGTATGTATTTGGATGACGTCTTTTAATAACTGTCTTCTCTCGGGAGTTTGAATGCCGAGAAACGGGAAGTGATTTTTCATATAACGTGCCATCGGTTCTGCTTTTTCCGGATTTTTGTGAGCTATGAAATGCTCTTGTAATGCTTTTACAAATGGATGCATCAGTTGTTCTCCTCTCTTATTATCTTGCTCTTATTATTATACAGAGAGTTTGGATAAATTTTAAAACATAACTTGCAATGGAATGAAATATGTTGAGAGTAGAGAGGAGAGGATAAGATGGAAGATCAGGGTTTACTAGCAGGTTTCTTTGCTCTTAGTTTTGCGTTTATTCTTGTTATATTGATTTGGGCAGTTATTGCATATTTGTTAACGGCTTTTGCACTGTATACGATGGCGAAAAATGATGGTGCAACCGATGGTGCTCTTGCATTTATTCCTTTTTTAAATAGTAAGATATGGGGTGATTTAGCGAAAGACAAATTACCAGATTTCTTGAAAGAAGAAGCGGGATGGAAAGTATTCGGTATATATGTCGCATGTTTCATTTTTAATTTCGTACCAATTCTATATTTAATAGCAACAGCTGTATCGATTGTGCTGTCTATTTATCTTATCTACGCAATTTTAGATAGATACGGAACGAACTCTATATTATTTACGATTATTCATACCATTACATTTTCAGTTTTCTTGCCGATTCACTTGTTCATTATTCGAAATGAGCCGGTGAGGTATAACGAGTAGATTTGTTATTTTTTGTTGATAAATTGATATATTTTAAATATGTGTAATGAAAAAAGCGCCCTGTTTATTTGGGCGCTTTTTCTACTACATTAGGTAGCGTAAATAAATATAAATATGAGAAATGATTAATGAAACGATCATAATTGGGAAACCGACTTTTAGGAAGTCCATGTAGCTAAATTTATGTCCTTCGCGGCTTGCGATACCTGCAACGATTACGTTAGCAGAAGCTCCGATTAATGTTCCGTTTCCACCTAGACAAGCACCTAATGCTAATGCCCACCATAATACGTCGATTTGTGCGTCAGAAGGTGATAAACCTAGCCCAACTGCCATATCGTTAATAAGTGGGATCATTGTTGCAACGAATGGAATGTTATCAATTGTTGCCGAGGCGATACCAGATACCCATAAAATAAGGATAGATGCTTGAGAAATATCTCCGCCCGTTATTCCAATTACTTTTTGAGCTAACATTTTGATAAGACCGATATCGATAAGTCCTCCAACGAGTACGAATAGTCCTGCGAAGAAGAAGATTGTTACCCACTCTACACTTGCGAATACCTCTTCAATTTCATGCTCTTTCACACCAATTAGCATAAGAACAGTAGCACCAGTTAAAGCAATGATAGCTGCATCAACGTGGAAGATTGAATGAGTCATGAAACCTACGATTGTAAGTCCAAGTACTGTTAAAGATTTTTTCATTAATACTGGATCTTTAATGTATTGTTTTTCATCAAGGCTCATTAATTTCTTAATTTGTACAGGATCAGCAATTAATTGTTTACGGTACATGAAGTAAAGTATTACTGCTGTAACTGCAATAATAATAATTACGATTGGTGCTAAGTTTAGCAAGAATGCATTGAAGTCTAAATGCTTGTTTGCAGAACCAATCATAATATTTGGTGGATCACCAATTAATGTTGCTGTTCCTCCAATGTTTGAAAAAATAATTTCAGAAAGTAAATAAGGAACAGGATTTACTTTCAGTATGCGCGTAATAGATAAAGTAACTGGAACAACAAGAAGTACAGTTGTAACGTTATCTAAAAATGCGGAACCAAGCGCAGTAAGTAAGGAAAGTGAAATTAAAATTTTAATTGGATTTCCTTGTGCCCCTTTTGCTGCTTTAATGGCAACGTATTGGAAGACACCCGATTTACTCGTAATGTTCACCAGAATCATCATACCGATGAGTAGCGTAATCGTCCCCCATTCAATATGTTTCGTAAAGGCGTTGTGTAAATCAACGACCCCCATAATTACCATGAGTGCTGCACCAAGAAGTGCGATGACAGCACGATTAATTTTTTCAGAAATAATAATGGCATATGTAATTAAAAAGACTGCGATAGCAAAATAATACTGCCAGTTTGCGAGCTCTTGCGTTGTTTCGTGCAAAACTCTCATCTCCTTTCATTCACTTTTCTTAGTGTGTCAAAAATGTTCTCAAAGAAACACACATAAAGTCATTATAAAGTAGAAAAATGGAGGATGTAAATGAAAGGGCGTATTTTGTTATATTTTCTGCAACGGTTACTTTTTCTTATTTTTAAAAATATTTGTGGGCATTTGACATATATATAAGATACATCCAATCTGAATATTTAAAATGGAATTAGCATTCGAGCTTGTTCGTGTAGGAGTGTCAAATAGAAAGGAATGACAAAGATGATAAGGAAGGGATCGTATGGATGAACAACGATTTTTATTTTTGGATTTTGAGTTTACGATGCCCCAGCACAGAAAAAAACCAAAAGGATTTTTCCCGGAGATTATTGAGGTAGGACTCGTTTCGGTTGTTGGCTGTAAGGTAGAAGACACGTATTCAGCTCATGTTAGGCCGAAAACTTTTCCTTCTTTAACAGATCGATGCAAGAAATTTTTAGGGATTAAACAAGAAGCCGTAGATAAAGGAATTTCGTTTCCAGAACTCGTTGAAAAACTTGCAGAATATGAAAAGAGATGTAAACCGACCATTGTTACGTGGGGAAATATGGATATGAAAGTGTTGAAGCATAATTGTGAAATGGCGGGAGTCGACTTTCCATTCTTAGGACAGTGCCGTGATTTATCGCTTGAGTATAAGAAGTTTTTTGGGGAGAGAAATCAAACAGGGTTGTGGAAAGCAATTGAGGCGTATGGAAAAGTAGGGACGGGTAAGCATCATTGTGCGCTAGATGATGCGATGACGACGTATAATATTTTTAAGTTAGTAGAAAAAGATAAAGAGTATTTAGTGAAACCAGCACCTCCAACGTTGGGAGAACTTGTTGATTTTTCAAAAGTGTTAAAGAAAGTGAGTACACAGTAACGACCAAATTGCACAGTATGTAATTTGGTCGTTTTGTTTTTTTAAAGTTTATAGTCTTTTTTTAATTGCTCTAATGTTTCTAGACTACGAACCGCAAAAGGTGAATCATCTTCAGAAAATGAATTCATTTGAGTTTCTAATGCTAATTTGAGTGAATCTGTATACTCTGGAATTTCTCCTTCATATTTCTTCACCATTTGTTCTGGAATGTTCGTCTGTTCTCGGAAAGCTAAAGCGCGTCTTTCATGGAAAAATGGTACGTCAGCTTGTTTTACGTTATGTAAGTCACCTTGCACCGGATGTTTTAAAACAGCTAATACTTTTACGACGTAACTACCAGGGCGGCTATTTGTAACTTCGCCGATGTATTTTCCCGTTTTATAAATACCAGTAACGATTTCACCAATTTCAAATGTTTCTCTCATATTTTTCACCTCAAGTTTATAGTAAGGAAAGTAGCAGAAGGAGTCAAAGAAATCATTCGCTTTCGGAACACCCCTTGAGAATATGAATCGGTTCAACTATAATTTAAAATAATATAACAGAAAATTCTGATGGTTTGTTAATCCTATAATAAGGAGTGTTTCATATGATGCCTTTATATTTTCCGGAAGATAAAACAGAATATATTATTCCAGGGATTGTTTGCGTTCTATTTATCATTGGTGCTGTTGCCACGTGGCGTATGTTCATTCGTGTATCAAAACGAGAAGCAGACCGATTGCAGAAGGTTGAAGAAAAATTGTTAGCAGAAAAGAAACAGTAATTCATTTTTGTATGTTTCCCTCTATGCTCGGACAATCTAAGGGCAGAATATATTTTGGAGGGAATTGAATGAAAAAACGGCTTTTTTTCAGTTGTTGTTTATTATTTCTGATGGCGGGTTGTGACCAAGGAAAGCCGAAAGAAATTGACGTAAAATTACGTAATGCTTCAGGTGATGAAGTAGGGACTGCGAAAGTAGTACAACAAACAAGCGGAGTGAAAATTACGATTAAAGGAGAAGGTTTTGCACCTGGCCCGCACGGTATACATGTACACGAAATTGGCGAGTGTAAAGCACCACGTTTTGAGTCATCTGGGAATCATTTTAATCCTGATAATAAAAAACATGGACTTCTTAATCCGAAGGGTGCAGAAAACGGTGATTTACCGAACGTAATCGCAGACGGTTCTGGAAAAATTAAAGCAGAAATCGATGCGCCGCATATAACACTTGAAGAAGGAAAAACGACGATTCATAGAAAAGATGGAGCGTCTATTATTATTACAGAAAACGCTGATGATGGCATGACACAACCGACAGGTAAATCCGGTGATCGAATTGCTTGTGGCGTCATTGTAAAAAAAGCATCGGATATGAAGAAAAAGTAAAAGCTACCGTGCATGGTAGCTTTTTTTGTGAGACGTAATTGAAAAGATATCGATAAAGGAGGTTGTCCCAAATGATGTAGGACAGCCTCCTTTCTTATGATGAAAACGTATGGCGCATTCTATTTAAAATTTCTTCTAAAACAGATCTTGGACAGCCGATGTTAATTCGAATATGTTCTTCGCCGCCTAATCCGTATTTCTCACCAGGTTCAACGATAATTTTCCCTTTTTCCTCAAGCAATGTGGTGCGCTCACTTTGAGAAAGTTGTAGGCGAGAGCAATCAATCCATAATAAAAAGCTACCTTCTGGCTTCGTTACGGAAAGAGTAGGTATGTGATCTTTAATATATTTACAAGCGAATTGAGCGTTATCTTCTATATATAATCGAATTTCATTTAGCCAATCGTTACATTCTGTATAGGCACTTTGCATCGCTGTATAGGCAAATATATTTAATCCGTGGAATCCTTGTCTATATTGGATAGATGTAAAGGCTTGACGGAGTTTTTCGTTTGGAATGATAATAATCGATGCTTGTAATCCAGCGATATTAAATGTTTTACTCGGAGCCATACAAGTAATCGTGCGCGCTGCTAATTCTTCGGATAAGGAAGCGAACGGTGTATGTGTATGATCTGCATAAATAATATCAGAATGAATTTCGTCTGCTACAACGATTACATTATATTTTGTACATAACGCGCCAAGTTGTGTGAGTTCCTCTTTTGACCAAACACGTCCGATCGGATTGTGAGGACTACAAAGAAGCATGAGTTTGACGCCTTGTTGAAATTGTTTTTCTAAATGCTCGAAGTCTATCGTATATGTATCATTTTGTTTCTGTAATGGACTTATGCATAATTGTCTGTTGTTTGTTGTGACCATTTCGAAAAATGGGGGATAAATAGGTGGTTGTACGAGAACGGATTCGTTTTCCTTTGTGAAGGCCTGTATGCTCGTACTAAGAGCTGGAACAATCCCAGCGCTAAAGACAATCCATTCTTTTTGAATATCCCAGTTGTACTGTTTTTTTGTCCAGTTACAAATAATATCGCCAATATTTTCGGGAGGAAGTGTATAGCCGAAAATAGGATGCTCGATACGTTTCTTTAAAGCAGTTTGAATTGGTTGTGGTACTTCAAAATCCATATCAGCAATCCAAGCGTGGATAAGTTCTTCGTTTTTATATGTATCCCATTTTATACTATGAGTTCCACGTCGATTGACTGTTTTATGAAATAGTTGCATAAGTTTGCCCCCTTCTTCTGTAAAACCGTTAAGTTATGAAAGTTCTCTCTCTTCTTATAGAATAGCTGATGTGATAGGATAAAGAAAAGTATTAAAAAGTGAAAAGGCGGGAAGCGAATGGGTACATATGAAAAGATGATAGAGGTTGTGAAGAATTGGGATCCGTTTCAAATGGGACCGGAGTTTTATGAAACAGAAGCGAGCGATGCTGTGAACGTCGCAAGTGTGTTTGATGATCCAAAATACATCGCAAAGAAGATTCAACATATATACTTTATGTCTTTTGAGGAAGTACCTGCGCTTGAAAAATGTGAGAAGTTAGCTGTGGAATTACTTGTAATAAAAGAAGGCGGAAGTTGTTCATTGTAGGCTGTCGGAAATTCCGACAGCCTTTTTTATATTATTGCGCGGAAAACGCGATAATTTCTTCATAAACATGTTCAGGTTTTTCCTCAGGTAGTAAATGCCCTGTATTTTCGTAAGAAATAAATTTCGAATTCGGTAAATCTTTGTGTAGACGATGACCTACATGTACAGGGACGACGCGATCTTTTTCACCCCAAATGAGCAGTATAGGTGTTTCAATTTTTTTTAATTCAATTGAAGATAAGTCACCTTCACGATCTCGTATCATACGAGTTAAAGCGGGGAATATACGGTTGTCATAAAAAGGAGCGGAGTAACCTTCCTTCATTTCATCGTCAATTAATGAATGATCATGAACGACATTCATTAAGTTATGAACAATGCCGCGGCGTATAATCCAGTTCTTTACGTATAAATGAAAGAACGGCAAATAAGAAGAATACATTAAAGGTAAGTTTGCGCGTGCTAAATAACTCGAGCTGCATAGTAAAATCGTCTTTGAAATTAATTCAGGACGTATACGGTTTACATAAAGAGAAATTTGCCCACCCATAGAATGCCCAACTAATACAATGTTTGAGAGAGATAAGTGTTCGATTAAATCGATAATAATCGTTGCTAAATTGTGATAAGAATACTTAAACAGATGAGACTTATCACTTTTTCCGAACGGTGGTAAATCAAGAGCAATGACTGTTCCTTCTTTCGATAGTAAAGGAATGAGACGGCGGTAACTGAATGAGGAAGATAAAAAGCCGTGAACGAGCACAAAAGTAGGACGTTCCATTTTATTATCATGTTCATACAATTCGTAATGAATAGTAGTGCCGCGAGTGGAAAAAGTGAAATAAGGACAAGTATATTCGTGATTCATTTTTTGTCACTCCATTGATTTTTGTTCATATCATCTCCAAGAGAAAAGAAAATATGTTAACAAAAAAAGGCAAGATGACGATGTCATCTTGCCTTTCGTTTATTTATCATTACCCGCGAACAACATTAGGCGGTGTTTTTCCTTGTAAGCCTGCAACTAAATTTTCAGCGGCTGTCATAGCCATTTGCTGCCTAGTTTTTAACGTTGCAGATCCGATGTGCGGTAAAGTCACAACATTTTGTAATGATAAGAGCGGATTATCTTTTTGAATTGGCTCTTGTGTAAAAGTATCGATGCCTGCTGCAAAGATTTTCTTTTCTGCTAATGCATGGATTAATGCTTCTTCATCTACTGTTTTCCCGCGAGAAGCATTAATGAAAATAGCTGTTTCTTTCATTAATGAAAATTCCTTTTCTCCGATAAGATGATACGTTTCATCTGTTAATGGAGTAAGAAGAACGATAAAGTCAGACTGTTTTAGTATCGTCTGTAAATCACAATATGTAGCATCGAATTTTTGTTCAGCCTCTTCTTTACGGCGACGGTTGTAATAAAGAACATTCATATCAAATCCGAATCTCGCTCGTTTTGCAACGGCTTCTCCAATTCGGCCCATACCGATAATACCGATTGTACTATGGTGTACATCCAGTCCGAAGTGCTCTTTTCCAATTTCGGCATTCCATTCACCATTTTTTACGTAAGAGTCGAGTTCACAAACACGGCGACTAGCAGATAGCATAAGAGCGAAAACGAGGTCAGCTACTGTATCATCTAGTACGTATGGTGTATTTGTTCCGATTACATTTCGATTTGCCATCGCTTGTAAATCAAAATTATCGTAACCGACAGAAATGTTGCTCACTACTTTTAAGTTAGGAGCCGCCTCCAATAATTCTTCATTAATAGCAGATCCAAAATTTAATAAACCATCTTTATCTTGTATTTTCTCCAATAGAACATCACGAGGTACCTTCTCATTTTGCTCCCATTTTTCATAATCACAGTGTTCTGATAAATAGTTTTCTACAAATGTTGGAACTGGTTCAGCAATATAAACTTTTGGTTTCACGGTTCCATCCCCTTTCGCTTTATCACGTATTTTTCCACTGATTAAAGTTTCACTTTACCCCGCTTTAACGAGCAGTAAGACTCCACCTAAAAAGACGGTGGAGGCAAAGAAGTGAGGTGGGAGATCAACTGCTCGTAAAAGCCCGATTGGTGTGGGCTAATAATCCATGGGGTGAACCTTTCCATGGATTAAAGTTTCACTTTATTTTGACATAATTCACTAAAAAAATCTTCTTTTCAAACTGGAAAGTGTATTTGTATAATTTAGACACAAACGAAAAGGAAGGATGATTTATATGGTGACAGAAAAAGAATTAGAATTATTAGCTTGTCTTGAAAAAAGTAGTCGATTATCTGTAGATACATTAGCGAAGCTGTTAAATATAGAAGTAGAAGAAATAAAGAAAATGGTTGAGAAATTAGAAGCGGAAAAGATTATCGTGGATTATGTAACACATATCGATTGGACGAAGGTGAAAGAACATACAGGTTTAACGGCAATGATCGATGTGAAAGTTACGCCAAAGCACGGCGTTGGATTCGATGCGGTTGCTGAACAAATTTATCGTTATTCAGAAGTGAAATCTGTGTATTTAATGTCAGGGACATACGATCTTTCTATTACATTAGAAGGAAAGACGATGGGAGAAGTAGCGATGTTTGTTTCTGAGAAATTAGCAACAATTGAATCTGTCGTTTCTACAACAACGCATTTCATTTTGAAGAAGTATAAACATGAGGGAATTATTTATGACAAAAACGATGATGATAAGCGAATTGTGGTGACGCCATGAAGCAATTTGAACTATCTAGATCGGCAGAATCTTTACAACCATCTGGTATTCGAAAGTTTTTCGATTTAGCAGCAAATATGAAAGGTGTTATTTCTCTTGGAGTAGGAGAGCCTGACTTTGTTACACCTTGGAACGTGAGGCAAGCATGTATTCGTTCTTTAGAACAAGGATATACGTCATATACAGCAAATGCAGGATTATTGGAGCTCCGTCAAGAAATAGCAAAGTATCTAAAAAAACAATTTGAAGTATCTTATGATCCAAACGATGAAATCATTGTTACAGTTGGAGCGAGTCAGGCGTTAGATGTAGCGATGCGCACCATTATAAATCCTGATGATGAAGTACTCATTATTGAACCAAGTTTCGTTTCTTATGCCCCGCTTGTGACATTAGCTGGAGGAGTTCCGGTTCCTGTGGCGACTACTTTAGAAAATGAGTTTAAAGTACAACCACAGCAGATCGAAGCAGCTATTACAGCGAAAACAAAAGCAATTTTACTTTGTTCACCAAATAACCCAACAGGTGCAATGTTAAATAAGTCCGAGCTTGAAGAAATAGCAGTGATTGTTGAGAAGTACAATTTAATCGTATTATCTGATGAAATTTACGCAGAGCTCGTATACGACGAAGTATATACAAGTTTCGCGAGTATTAAAAATATGCGTGACCATACGATTTTAATTTCAGGGTTTTCAAAAGGATTTGCGATGACAGGATGGCGCCTTGGTATGATTGCAGCTCCTGTTCAGTTTTCAGAATTAATGCTCAAAATTCACCAATATTCCATGATGTGTGCACCGACGATGTCTCAGTTCGCAGCACTTGAAGCGTTACGCGCGGGGAATGATGAAGTAATTCGGATGAGAGATAGTTATAAGAAACGCCGTAATTTTATGACGACATCTTTCAATGAAATGGGATTAACATGTCATGTGCCTGGCGGAGCATTTTATGTCTTTCCTTCTATTTCTTCAACTGGACTATCTTCGGCGGAATTTGCAGAACAGTTATTATTAGAAGAAAAAGTGGCTGTTGTACCTGGAAGTGTATTTGGCGAAAGTGGTGAAGGATTTATTCGTTGCTCGTATGCAACATCGCTTGAACAACTAATGGAAGCAATGAAGAGAATGGAACGGTTCGTAGAGAATAAAAAAAGGACAAAACACAATACGTTTTGTCCATAAAAGGGGGGGAATACTAGAAAGCCATGTGTTAGTATTCTATCCTAATATTGGAGAATTATACTTCCTTAAGGAAATTTTTTCATGAATTTTGAATGCGTTCTGTCATAGTGGTATAATTTACTAATATAAGGTATACGTATCCTGAGTAGCTTTACTTAGGGTACGTACTAACTAATCGGATATTTAACAATAAATCATCTGCTTTGCTATCTACAATTGTAGAGAAAATGGTAAACGTATGGGAGTGTTTCATATGTCAGAACAATATACAACAGGAGTGGTTGTAACAGGGAAAGTGACTGGGATTCAAGATTACGGTGCATTTGTAGCGTTAGATGCAGAAACGCAAGGACTTGTGCATATATCTGAAATTACAAATGGATATGTAAAGGATATTCATGACTTTTTAAAAGTCGGCGATACAGTAGAAGTAAAAGTACTTTCAATTGATGAAGAACACAGAAAAATGAGTTTATCGTTAAAAGCGGCGAAAAGAAAACAAGGACGGATTCTTATACCGAATCCATCTGAGAACGGATTTAATACGCTGCGAGAAAAGCTAACAGAATGGATTGAAGAGTCCGAGTTAACAAAGTAAAAGAGGAACGCATATGAGCGTTCCTCTTTTACTTTATCTTATGATATATATTTGCAAATATGATTGCATGCAATCATATTCGTATGTCGGAGGTGAAGTAAAGACATACTGACTAGCGAATTTCGTTCGTTTCTGGGTGAGTGCCAAGATTTTCTGATGGTTTAAAGAGTAAACCAAGATTGATAAGCCCAGAAAGACCAACGATGCCGTAAATAATACGTGAAAGAGCTGAGTTTTGTCCACCGAAAATGGCTGCCACTAAGTCAAACTGGAAGAACCCGATTAGTCCCCAGTTCACAGCGCCAATTACAGTGAAAACTAATGCGATACGTTGCAGAGTACTCATGAAAAAGCCCCCCCTTAGTTGTGAAGCATGAGCAAGCGATGAGTTAATTAACTCTTTTATAGAATGGGGTAGTTATGTTGTTTTTATACATAAAAAATGTTTGAAATAGGATGTATATACATCTATACCGAAAAATGCGAATTTTTATGCAAAAAATGAACTTTTTCTAAAAAATATATATTGGTTACGTTTACAATGGGTGAATCGCTTGATTTACAACTTCAGTTTCGCTAAAGTGAATACAGAAATACATATCCATAATTGGAGGGAAAAAGATGAGTACACATGTAACGTTCGACTATTCTAAAGCGTTATCCTTCATCGGTGAACATGAAATCACTTATTTACGTGATGCAGTGAAAGTAACACATCACGCAATCCACGAAAAAACTAGAGCTGGGAACGATTTCCTTGGGTGGGTAGACCTTCCGCTTCAATATGACAAAGAAGAATTTACTCGCATTCAAAAATGCGCAGAAAAAATTAAAAATGACTCTGACATTTTACTTGTTGTCGGTATCGGTGGTTCTTACCTAGGAGCACGTGCAGCAATCGAAATGTTAAACCATTCTTTCTACAACACGCTTTCTAAAGAACAACGTAAAACTCCACAAGTGCTATTTGTTGGACAAAACATTAGCTCCACTTACATGAAAGATTTAATGGACGTATTAGAAGGTAAAGACTTCTCTATTAACGTTATTTCCAAATCAGGTACAACAACAGAGCCAGCACTAGCATTCCGTATTTTCCGTAAGTTATTAGAAGAAAAGTATGGAAAAGAAGAAGCTCGCAAACGTATTTATGCAACTACAGATAAAGCGCGTGGTGCATTAAAAACATTAGCTGATAACGAAGGTTACGAAACATTCGTTATTCCGGATGATGTTGGAGGACGTTTCTCTGTATTAACGCCAGTTGGTTTATTACCAATCGCAGTAAGTGGCTTAAATATTGAAGAGATGATGAAAGGTGCAGCTGCTGGTCATGATGACTTCGGAACATCAGAGCTAGAAGAAAACCCAGCTTACCAATACGCGGTAGTTCGTAACGCTCTATACAATAAAGGAAAAACAATTGAAATGCTTGTTAACTATGAGCCAGCACTTCAATACTTCGCTGAGTGGTGGAAACAGTTATTTGGTGAAAGTGAAGGAAAAGATCAAAAAGGTATTTTCCCATCTTCAGCAAACTTCTCAACTGACTTACACTCATTAGGTCAATACGTTCAAGAAGGTCGTCGTGACTTATTTGAAACAGTTCTTAAAGTAGGTAAATCTACACATGAACTGACAATTGAAGCAGAAGAAAACGATTTAGATGGATTAAACTACCTTGCTGGTGAAACTGTAGACTTCGTAAACACAAAAGCATACGAAGGTACATTACTTGCACATAGCGATGGCGGAGTACCAAACTTAATCGTAAATATTCCTGAATTAAATGAGTACACATTCGGTTACCTTGTATACTTCTTCGAAAAAGCATGTGCGATGAGCGGCTACTTATTAGGCGTAAATCCATTTGACCAACCAGGGGTAGAAGCATACAAGAAAAACATGTTTGCTTTACTTGGTAAACCAGGATTTGAAGAATTAAAAGCAGAATTAGAAGAGCGTTTAAAATAATAAAAAGCGGCCGGAATCCGGCCGCTTTTTATTATTTCATCGAAAAGTCCATCAATATATTCAAACTAGAGTGGGTATGCTAAAGAAAAAGTCTAGGAGGGATGGACTTGATTCCAATTCAATCAAATTTAGAAGGACGTACATATGCGTTATATAAGTTAGAAGAAATAATGAAGCCACTCGGATATAGCATTGGTGGCAACTGGGATTATGATAAAGGATGCTTTGATTATAAAATCGATGAAGAAGATGGCTATCAATTTTTACGAGTGCCATTTACAGCCATTGATGGAGAACTAGATGTACCTGGTGTAGTAGTCCGCCTTGAAACGCCGTATATTCTTTCGCACGTATATCAAGACGAACTAGATGATCATGTGAATACTTTAACAGCTGGAACGAGTGGGATGGATCAATTTGCTGAGCCGAAAGATCCAGATGGAGATGTGAAAAGAAAATATATCAATATTGGGAAAGTGCTTGTACAAGAACTAGAGCGTCATTTTATTAATGGTGAATAACAATGAGTATGTCGCTTTCAATGAGAACAAAGGAATGGACTGGATTAATCATATATTGTTCGTCGCGCTTTATACCTAATAAGAGAATGTTTTGCTTTAAAAGAGTATAGCTGCAATTTGCAAAAGTTTGTCCGGTGCAGGATGGAGGAAGCTCCATCAGTTGTAATTTGTTATCAGAGATTTCATCGTAAAGTGAAAATAGTACACCTGAAATAGAAGGGAATAAAAGAGAAGCGGTAAAAACATAGCTCGTTAATTTATTTCCTTCTATAATTTCTGATACACCAGCTCTCGTTGCATTTTGTATTTGTTCAGAAGTAAGAAGTTCTGCGATGCAGTGAATGTTTGGATTGAGTCCTTTTGCAGTTAAAATATTTAAGATGGACTGTGTATCAGCTAAGCTTTCGTTTTTTTCTTTATCAGCTGTTATTAATATAGTGTGAGCAGTTGTAATATTAGCTTTTAATAACGTTTGATCGTGATGGGGGCATCCCTTTATAAATTCTAAATGATGAAATGGTTTTGGAAGTAAAGAAAGTGTTTCATCAATTAAAACGATATCAAGGTTCGGTTGTAAGATGTGCATTTGTTTTACAACGTGTTTTGCCCGTTCGTTCCAGCCGACAATAATCATATGACCGTTAGAGGTCGCAGCTTCTTCTCCTTTAACTTTCATATATTGTTTATTAATCATATCAGTGGCGAATAGAACCATATAATAAGAACAAAAACCGGTTCCAAATAAAATAATACCCATACCGATAAGCTTGCCTATTAGTGTATGCGGGGCAAAGTCACCATAGCCAACAGTGAAAATTGTAACGATTGACCACCAAATTCCATCAAACCATGTGGTGAAGTGCGATGGCTCTAATCTATGTATAAGAAAGCCGGAAAAAGCAGTAAGTACAATAATAAAGCAAATTAAACGAAAAATAATGGAATCACGAAATGTATCTACTAATTTTGGACGGGATTTCAATTGCCAATTCCTCCTTACTTTGCAGGACTACATTCATTGTTACCATTATAGAAAAAAGAAAAACTCTCTAATTTATAAAGAGAGTTTGTTTTCTGTTACATACTTTCCACTTCAGTTTGTTGGACACTTTCAAGATGTTGGAGAGCGTAGTAAACATCGGCAGTATGTCTTTTTTGATCGATACATAATTTAAGATGTAAATAGTGAGAGCCATTTTCTAACGTTTTAAGCTTCATATTCTTCACTTTTATATCCATTTCTTTTATTTCTTCAATTACAACCGGGATATTGTCCATATTTCGCACAAC
This sequence comes from Bacillus basilensis, assembly GCF_050630465.1. NCBI lineage: Bacteria > Bacillati > Bacillota > Bacilli > Caryophanales > Bacillaceae > Bacillus > Bacillus basilensis. The sequence goes on from NZ_JBNTQO010000017.1 coordinate 114,107, forward strand.
AAGTTTCACTACGATATCACGTTGGCGAAATGATCTAGGTCCTACAAATTTCATTGTTAATGGTATAAGTTCTACACTAATCATAAGGAAACACATCCCGAAAATCGCTTCGATATAGAATCCGGCCCCAACGGCAATACCGATACCGGAAGCACCCCAAATCATAGCAGCAGTTGTTAATCCTGCAATACTATCGTTTCCTCTACGTAAAATAACACCGGCACCTAAAAAACCAATTCCAGATACAATTTGAGCTGCAAGTCGAAGAGGATCCATATTCATATGGTCGGTATGTGGTAAATTGTAAGCTGCTTTAATAGAAACAATCGTCAGGAGGCAACTAATGATAGAAATAACTAAACAAGTTTTTAAACCAAGTGGTTTCCGTTTTAATTCGCGCTCTAAACCGATGGCAAATCCTAAAATTGCCGAGAGACCTAGTTTGATTAATAAATCGGTATAGTCCATATATATTCCTCCTTGTATGATATGGTATATGAATAAAACGTTTATTATAGAAAGAAACGCTTTTTGATAGAGTAACTTTATATAGAATATATGTAGGAATTGCTCATACATGAAAGAGATATTTCGTTTAAGTATATGATATTAAAAAAGAAATGTAGTTAATTTAAAAAAGTTTTCAAAAGGTGTTGCATTTCATTTTTCTGCATGATATATTAATAACCGTCGCTGATGCGGAAACGCAGAAAACGACAAAAAAGAAATTGAAAAACTTAGTTGACATCGAAAAACGAAGATGTTAACATAAGGAAGTCGCAAATGAGCGACCAAGTAGTTCTTTGAAAACTGAACGAAACAAACAACGTGAAACGTCAATTTTTATTTTTAGATGCTAGACAAACTAACTTTATTGGAGAGTTTGATCCTGGC
>NZ_JBNTQO010000018.1:0-113792 GCF_050630465.1 Bacillus basilensis
CTCCCTTTTTTGATTCTGTTTCTTTATTTTCTTTCTCTAATTCAATTACTTCTTCTTTTTTTGATTCTGTTTCTTTACTTTCTTTCTTTAATTCAATTGCTTTATCTTCTTTCTCTGATTCTGTTTCTTTACTTTCTTTCTTTAATTCAATTGCTTTATCTTCTTTCTCTGATTCTGTTTCTTCAATTTTTCCCTTTTTTCTTATTTCGCGTGAATCATCTTGAACATTCAGCTTTTTCCCTTTATAAACTTTGTTCCATATTTCCTGACCAACCCATGGATTCTTCATCACCATCCCCCCGTCTAATGAAATTCATAAAAATATGTTTTTTGTACGCGACCATTTCATCATTATATATGTTTTATAATAATAAAAAAGACATTGTCTTTTTATCAAAGACAATGCTTTTTTAGTTTTATACTTGTACTTGTTGTACTTGTAAAACTTTTAAAGTAAGATCTAGTACAATTTTTTCACGAAGAGTATCAAATGGTTCGTTTAGGTCTGTTGGACAAGGTGAAAAGTCTAATTCAAAAAATTGAGCGCTAACTAATTCGCAATACGGTTGTTCATTATAAAAAACTGTATTTTCGAAGAAGTATTTGTCTAAACGTGGTAGATCACCATTTTTAGGATTAATAAAGTGAGAAGTAGTATCTGAGGAAGCAGCCACTATAGCTAGTGATAGAAAATCACCAGCTGTTAAATCAGCAAAACCAGAAAATGGAACATTAGCAATGCGGTCATATAGCACTCCATTACACTCGTCATTTGCATATTCAATATTTTTACGAATATATCCTTGTACAAATAACTTTGCTCTTGTAACTCGGCGGTAAGGTGTTCCTGGTACTGGTTCGAATGCTACAGGAACTAACTTACATTGTGTTAAAAATGCATTTTTTAAGATACGTTTAATTTCAACCGCTGGAGGATCTAATGAAATATCAGATTCTACAACAATTTGAATTGTTCTTTCTGCTAATACAACCGGTATTTTTACAATTGGTGCTCCCGGAGTAGTAATTGGCGTTGCAGGTGCATCACTTAATGGTGTTTGGGTTTGTCCTACTACCTGACATGGTACATTAATTGGACATTGTTCACTCATATTTTATAATCTCCTTTATAAAAAATTTAGAGTTTTTCAACTCTCTATACTGTATATGTACTTTTTCTATTAATGCGTGGGTTTGTATCATAGTCACTTTTATCATTTGCAAAATAAGAGATTCATTGCTTCTAGATAGTTAAAAACACATACATTAATATACGTAGCCTATACTGATATCTACCTATATAAAATAGAATTTCTCGACTTTTTTATGATAGAGCTAATTGGTGTTCCAATATTAATTTTTCAAGACTCTTTTATTCTATCTAACAAAGGATACATTTAATAAGAACCATTTACCAACTTAATACTATCCACAAAACAGAACATCACGACTATTGTCCCCTTTTATAAAAAAATAAAAACCGGCTAAAAAAGCCGGTTTTTGTACTCAATAGATTATAAAATCTCCTTATTATTGAACTAATCATTTTATTCTCTAATATTTCCATAGGAGTTTTTAACAATGGTATCGAAACATTCTAGTCATTTGTCTTTCCCTTTTTAAATTCTTTATTTTGTACAACTCTTACAATCTCTGCTCATTCATCTATTATCCACAAAATAAGTATCATACGCCTTATCAAAAACATACCCTAGCTTTTCTGCTAGTTTGGCAGATGTCGTATTCGCTGCATCCCAGTTTGGGTATTTCCCCTTTTCTAAACAATCCAATATTAACGCTGCACTCACTACGGTCGCCAAACCTTTTCTTCTATGGTTCAGATCCGTCGCAACTTCAATTTCTATCCCCTTATCGTAAATACTATACGAGGATGCACCACATATAACTTCTTCGTTATACAAAATGCTATAACCTATACCTCGATTTAAATAATCTTCTACCGATTGAAATTGACTTGTAAAGTCTTTAGAAAGCTTATGTAGTGTAGAATCATTTGCAATATGCTCATCTATTCTTCTTACCTCATATCCTTTCGGAAGTGTTGATATAAAAGATTGTAATTTTGAACGATCAAAAACTTCCGAATTACGTTTGAATTTATAACGTAAAAACTTATCTATTTTTCTTTCAAAAAATGTTTCTAAACGCTTTTTCCACTCTTCACTATTTACGATTACTAACATTCTATCAGAAATGTTATGTAGTAATTCTTCTGTTTCTTTCACATTTGGATCCCCAGCGTAAAATGTGAAAATCCCTACCGTAACTTGCGCTACCGTTGGATTTTCGAGATTATTTACCCAAGCGTTACCCATATGACCTTGTAAATAAGAAAGTAAAACAACGTTATTGAAATCTTCGAACATAGTAACTAATTTTTCTCTTGTCTGTATATTCGCTTCATATATCATTCACATTCCTGCTTTCATTAGAATCAATGTACCTCTACTTTTTTTCATAAGTCCTTTTATTCTACATATAAGCAATCGTCTACTAAATTCCATATAATTATATATTATTCATAAATATAAAATTATTATAACATCTAATCAAAAAAGTAAAATTCACTTTTGCAATTTCAAAATGCACATCTTTATATCTAAATAAAGCCAATTTATTGAAAAACTTTTACACGTATACCAAACCTATCTAAATAACTGTAAGATTAAATGGAGGAGTTCAATTAATGAATTGGTTTAGCGTTGCAGCTGAATTACAGCGTGACTAGCGAAATGATGTTGAAGGCTTTGGAGCTTTACTTGCTAAACATCTTCCAAGTTATCAAAATATCATCGGAAGCTACGTGGGAGCTCAAAAAGAATTTAGTAAATAACACAATCATTAATTAATCTTAATAAAAGTTACTAACAACTATTTACATAGTTAAAAAAGGGCTACTTCAATAGCCCTTTTCTTATTTGCTTTACTAACATTTATATTAACAAAGCAATTTTTTCGTTAATACCATCCAATTCGCATATTGATTAACCCTCATTATCTTGTAAGAGGGTTAATCAATATGAATACGTTATATCTCCTTCTTAGAAGTAAAGGATTCTGTAGCGCCATTTTTATATATTTTAGTCAGGTTAATAATTGACTTGTACGTATTATTGTCATTCTTTATCATCTTTTTCATTTCTTCTATTTCAGCATTACCAGTTCCACTCTCTATTCTCAAACAGTTCGAAATGTTGAGGTATCCACTCGATGCGAAAAGAATAATAAACGTAAGATCTGGGAAATTAATGAACAGTATTCCAAACTTTAAAGGATTCCCAGCCGTATCGGATAAAACTAATTGAAAGTTTAATAGTTCAGGCACTTGAACAAAGTCTTTAGAAACAATCGCTTCCCCAACTATTGTAACCTGCTTCACTGCATTGCCATTTTCATCTGTAAATTCAGTACAACTAGGTGCATCAATTGTTTTTGCTTGCAGTGATAAATTCAATTCTGGATTGTGAAAGTCAAAAAAGAGTGTACTTCCCTCGGTTAAACATTGCGGACAAACATTTCCAAGTAGACTAAAATCCTCTTCAATAAATTTAACTTTCGTTTTACAACTACAAACTTTTCCTATTCGAATTGCATCAATCTTAGAGCAATCTACAAAAATAACCTCATTGTCCTCTTGTACGAAGGATACGATACCATTCCTCTTATTAAATGAAAGAAAATAAGATACAACAATTCCATTTCCTGCTATTACAATACTCTCAACTTTAGTATACGGTTCAAGACTTTGTAAAAATTCACATATACTATTTTGGCAACATCCACAATCACGTTTCGGCTCACAATCCACTTACACTCCATCCCTTCCCTATATGTTTTTATCTAATACATATAATATGAGCGGAGTATAAAAAAGCTTGGACAATATAACTTTAACGTAAGAATTCACACTAAGAACAAGAAATAACACATAATTTTTACTATAAATACATATAACAATTTCATCTTTCATGAAAAAAACGTTATAATGAGGTGTAGCCTCTACGATTACGTTATAAAGGAGATTAAAACAATGGCTAAAATTAAAGTATACCAAGCAAAAGAAGAAAATATGGAAGCAGTAAAAAACATCATTGATGTTGAGGAACAAAATCCAACTGCTGAAAACTTACAAAATCTATATGCATGTGTATTAGAAACTGAAGATATGGCATTGCCTGAATCATACATTGAAGAAGATATCTTAATCGATTCTATGGAAGTTATGGTTAACGCTTCTCAAAGCAAAGTAAGAGACTTAGGTGCATACGATGTAATCGAAGTTCAAAACAAAGGTAAGAAAACACAAATTTTATTACTTGCAGACGAAGAATACGAAATTATCGAAGGCTAATCTAAATCTGTACATACGAAAAAACTCCTTTCCAATTGGAAAGGAGTTTTTTCATTACGCTTTTGATGTTTCGTTCTTATTATTCTTTTGTTGTTTCTTAATTACCATGCGCTCATTTCCCATAAAGAAAATAAATATGAATGCTAAACCAGCTGGCACCAATGCCCACATAAATGTTTGAACAATTGAATTAGAAAGAGCGCTAATAATTTTATCTAATATTTGCGGCGGAATTTGAGATCTCGCCGATTCTGATAAAATAGCTCTTGAATCTCCTAAAGCGTTTGTATTCATTCCTCCGCTCATACCTTTAAATGCTTCTTCTAATTGATCTTGGAAACCTGTTCTTTGGATCATTCCGAAGATTGTAATACCAAGCGTCATTCCTAATGAACGAATGAAATTACTCGTTGAAGTCGCAGATCCGCGCTGTTCCATACCAAAGTTGTGAATAGCTGCCATACTTAGTACAGAGAATGAGAATCCAACTCCAAATCCGATAATAATCATATACACTGTTAATAATGCACGACTTGTTTCTGGCGTTAATGTGCTTAATAAAAATAGTCCAATTAGCATAATAACCGCAGAAATAATCATAATATTTCGGTAGCTAAGTTTTGTCGTTAAAAATCCGCCTAATTGCGCTGTTACGACTGATCCTAACATCATCGGTAAAAGTAATAACCCTGAGTTTGTTGCGCTACCACCGTATACCCCTTGAATGAATAACGGAATATATACAGTTGCTGACATAAACGCAGCACCGTAACATAATGCAATAATGGTACTCATTCCGAATAAACGTTGTTTAAACATTTCAAACGAAATGATTGGTTCTTCTACTTTACGTTCAATAAAAGTAAATGCAATAATTAAAATAGCGAATCCGCCAAATAAACTTAAAATAAAGCTAGAATCCCAGTCATACTTTTGTCCACCAAGTTCAAGCGCAAACATTAACGAAACTACTGCACCAACTAAAGTAATTGCCCCAAACCAATCAATCTTTTGCTTTCTATGAACTCGTGACTCTTTATAAAAGAATGTAATAAAAATAAGTGCTAAAACGCCAAGCGGTAAGTTAATATAAAATACCCAGTGCCAGCTAATATAATCTGTAATATACGCGCCAAGCAACGGTCCAAAAATACTTGATAAACCAAATACTGCTCCGAATAAACCACCCATTTTCCCGCGCTTTTCAGGAGGGAAAATATCAAAAACGATAGTAAATGCTATTGGTACTAATGCCCCGCCGCCGATACCTTGAATCGCACGATAAATACCTAACTGTGTAATGTTTTCAGCTGTACCACAAAGTGCCGAACCAATCATAAAGACGATTAAACCGAAAATAAAGAACCTTTTTCTACCATACATATCTGATAGTTTACCGAATATCGGCATACCTGCCATTTCTGCGACCATATAGGCAGAAACGACCCATACAAAGTTTTCAAGGCCTCCTAAGTCACCAACAATCGTTCCCATCGCTGTTACGACAATGGTATTATCCATTGATGCCATTAAAATACCTAGCAATAAGCCCGCCACAACAAAGCCGAGCTTATTATTCTTCTCAACCATAACCTTGCTCTCCCTCGTACTACTTATATTTGTTTATGTTCTTTTACGACTGCATTACCCTTTTGATTAAAACTAGTATGATATTCTACAACACTAATTTCACAACCAGGGCCAATTGTAACATTGTTTCCTCTCACTACTTCAGCAATCGTATGTTCTAAATATATATCATCTCCTTCAACAATTGAAGTTTGGAGGTTTCCAACATGACTAGTAAAAGGAAGAAATCTCGCTTTTTTACGAATAGTAATTTTTTTACCACCAATTTCTCTTACCTTACTTCCTTCATAACGAAGTGAGATTTGAATATTTTCAGCATTTAGTAATCCATCACTTTCAAGACCACCAGTTAATGATAAATCTTCTACTTCAATATCTCCCTTCACATTTAAAGCACCTTTTACATCGACAAGATCACCTGAAAACTTTCCTGCAATATCTATCATACCTCTAACTTTTGTTTTTTTAATATGTGCATCACCATGAATTTGTGTATTACCATATACTTTTACATATTCCGCATCTACATTTCCTTGTACTTCGCTATCTCCATACACAACATAATTTTTCACTTTCATATCACCGCGTACATCACTCGTACCATACGTTTTAAATTCATTACAACTCATAGCATTCGTAATCGTTCCTTCACCGCGAATCTTCACTTCATTATAATCTCCGCCTGCTGAATTACCGGAACCATTTACTGTGAGACTATGTGGATGTTCCATATTACTTACTCCCTCCCATTAAACCTGCTTAATTTCTTTTACATTTGCGCTTTTATCAACAGTAAGCTCACCGGTATATTCAATCAGTTCAATCTCACAGTTCGGTCCTACTGTAACATTACCTCCTCTTACCGTTCTTATGTGAGCATAATCAATATCAATATTGTCACCTTCAAGCAGCTCAGCTTCTAACTGCAAGCCAAATACTGTTTTAAATAGCCTACTAAATGTACCTGATCTATGTCTTACTTTAATCGTTTGACCACCAATTTCTTTCGCTCGACATGTACCGTGAATATTAATATTTATTTCATCGGCGCTTAATAATCCACCAATTGTAAATTGTCCTTCTGAAGAAAAAGTATCCACTTCACAATTACCATCAATTGTCGCTTGACCATTGACTTTAAATTCTTCACCAGTGACATTTCCACCTATCGTACCTTTTCCTGCAATTTTCAAACTGTTTGCTTTCACATCTTGCGTAATTGTTGCTTTCCCATCAATTCGCATCTTTTCTGCAAGTACTGTACCATCGACTTTACCTGATCCACTAATTCTTGCATTGCTGCTTTTCAAGTTTCCAGTAACGGCACCGTAACCATTACATTCAAATTGCTCACATTCAACATTTCCATTCACAGTTCCTTTTCCGTTTAATTGCACTTTATGAAACTCGCCGCCATTCGATGAACCGTAACCATTTATAATCAAATTATCTGTACGCATACTTTCTCCTCCACTACAACAATTTAGTTTTTAATGCTTCGGTATATTTCATAATCGCTTCGCGTAAAACGATTTTGGTTCCTTTTTCAAAAATTAAATCATCCACGTTTGAAACTAAGAAACATGTAGAAATCCCTAACTTTCGGACAATGATTAAGTCACAAGTTTTATGTTTAATTGCTTCATAATTTTCACGTAAAACTTGCAAGACCATTTTGCCTTCTTCTAAACTAATCTCTCCCGATTGTAGTAATTCTTCTAACATGTACACATAAAGAATATTTACAAATTGAAACTCTGTTGTTTTATTCGTTTGTTCTATGAAGAATTGTAAAACTGGCTCTGATGCAATCCCCTTACGTAAAATGTCTTCCTTTGTTAAAAGAATTTCTCTCACACTCGGTGAAAACATATTCGCTAGTTCATCAAGTGATAGGTCCTCTTTCATCGTTTGGATTTTATCAATTCGCTCTAAAATCTTTTCTTTCGGAAAAAATGTCTCCTGACCCGTGAAAGTAGACTTTCGTACAAACCAATCTTCCGGTATTAAATTTTTTCTTTTCCACCTATATAACTGTCCGTATGAAATACCAGTAAGTTCTAATAAATCTTTTTTTGAAATTAATTCTGTACTCAACTGTATAACACTCCTTCCTGATAACAATGTAACATAACACTGTTACGTTGTAAATGGACTTTTATCACAAGTAGCGTAACAACGTGTAAAACAACCCTATTTTACATACAAAAAAGGCCCTTACACATCTCATAAAAAATGCATAAGAACCTTTATCTATCAAGGTTTAAACCATATTTTATAAAAATCAATCCACCCTTGTGAATTAATCATTATATTTTGTACTTTTTCGTGAGAAGTTACTTGTTGTTTGTTACGGTATAAAGGGATAACTTGAATTTGACGTAACAAAGTCTCCTCAATATCGCGTAACAGTGTAACTCTTTTCTCTACTTGTTCTTGTTTAAAATAAGGGGACAACGTTTTATGAAAATCCATGTTGCTTTGCCCATGAATAAAACTGTTTTTTGTAAGAAACATATATAGCAAACTATCTTCTATTCGTTCGCTAATTGTTGCGCTATCATGCATCATATCAGCCTTTTGTATCGTACTTATTTCTAACAGATCTTCTATTTCAAGAAAATTATTTTCTACACGAATTCCGTACTTCGCACACTCTTTTTGTATCCATCGCGCATCTTCAACATGATCTTGTCCTGTAAATGTGTAAAGTTGTAGCACTTCATAATGATACATACTCTCTTTAATTAAACTTTCTACCTCCTCCTCAATCTCTACTATGCTGTCACTAGCTAATAGTAGTTCCTTTGCCACTTCTCCACGTTCCCCACCAAGTTCTTTAATGATTGCATGGCCATGAATGATTTTATATAACGCTTTTCGGAACAGCTCATCTTGCATTGGTCCTTCTTTTGCAAGATTACATGTTATATATGTCACATTCGACTCAAGTCGAGACAACTCTTTATTAAGATTTTCTTTATCTTTATACTGCGCCTTTACTAACACGTCATATGTATTTACATTTTGCTCCACATTCAATAGTTCAATTCGGTCAAGAAAAGATCTTTCTCGATAATATAAATCATGTACTTCTAATACAAATAAATGTTCATTCTTTTCGCGTAATTTAAAAGGGCCTGTTCCAATGAGGTTTTCCGCTTCATCTTCATTTACGATAGAACACTGTTCTGAACTTAGCATATGTAAAAATATGCCATTTTCTGTATGTAATTGAATTTCAATAATATATTCATCTACTGCGCGGACGCTTTCAATATGTTGTAACATCCACGCGTGTGGATTATTTTCAGCTTTTATAAATCGATTTAGTGAATGTATAACATCATGTGCAGTAAGTTGTTTTCTATTATGAAAGTGTACTCCTTTTCGTAAATAAAACGTCCATATCTTTTCAGCATCATTATATTCCCAGTGAAAAGCAAGTCTTGGTTCTATATAGTTTGATTGCTCATTTACATATACGAGCGTATCAAAAATATGTTTTACCATATGACATTCTGAACGCATTGTAGCGTAGACCGGATCTAATGCAATATCTAAATTCATTTGAACCTGCAAACGAAGGACATCTCTTCTCCCTTCGGATGTCCTTTCTATTTTATGACCAAATATTGAATCTACCCAAACTTCATACTCTTTCTTTACTGACGGAAATTGTGAGCTGTAGCGCTCCACAAATGAAATTCCGCTTTTCACATCCCCTTTTCTCGTTATCTCTTTTCCTTTAGCTAAAATCAATGGTATCGGTTGCTTTTGAAATATTAGTTTAGAACGATTCCCTCTCCCGCGACCTGGAAACCAAACGATCCAATTTAACTCATGTAATTTTTTTATAATTAATTTACTATTACGCTCTGTACAAAATAATGTTTCGGATATATTTTGCACTGTTATTTCTAATTGTTCTCCTTCTTTTTTCCCTTTCCCATAGGCAATCCATAGCTCAATGTATTGATCTAAAATAAACATCATATTCCCCCTAAAAGGTGAAAAATACTCCCTATTCTTTCTACCCTTTTTCCAATTCTCCTTTCATCTTATCATTTCAATATAGAAAGGAGGAAATAATATTGAATCATCTTTTATTACGTTACAATAAACCAATTATCATTAGACTGTGCGGTGAATTATTAACTCGAACAACAGAATCAATGTTAGCTATTATTATGATTATTTACGTTAATAAGATGCTAAACGGCAATATTATGATGACTATGCTTATTTTCGGGTTACAACCGCTTTCGGACATTATATTTACACTTATTGCTGGAAGAGTCACTGATAAATATGGACGAAAGAAAATTATGTTACTCGGCTTATTGCTACAAAGCGTTGCAATCGGTAGCTTCATCTTTGCTCAATCCGTTTTTATATTTGCTTTGTTATATGTCATAAATGGGATTGGCCGCTCCTTATATATTCCTGCTCAACGTGCACAAATAGCTGATTTAACAAAACATGGGCAGCAAGCAGAAATCTTCTCCCTTCTGCAAACGATGGGAGCAATAGGTACCCTAATCGGCCCTTTAATTGGTACTATTTTTTATAAGACTCATCCTGAATATGTATTTACGGTGCAAAGCATTGCACTTATAGTATATGCACTCGTTGTTTGGACGCAGCTTCCAGAGACCGCTCCGGCAATGACAACACCAACGCAAAAGCTTGAAGGATCATCTCAAAAACATTTTGTACGCAAACATTACGCCGTATTTGGACTTATGGTTTCTACACTTCCTATTAGCTTTTTTTATGCACAAACTGAGACGAATTATCTTATCTTCGTGAAACATACTTTTCCGGATTTCGAACTCATACTCGTTTTTATTTCAACATGCAAAGCTATTATGGAAATCTTTCTGCAAGTTTTCCTCGTGAAATGGTCTGAACGATTTTCCATGGCGAAAATCATTATTATTTCTTATGCCTGCTATACAGTAGCTGCACTTGGCTACGGGCTTTCAGCAACAATCACGTCACTATTTTTCACATTACTCTTTTTAGTCATCGGTGGAAGTATTGCTTTAAATCATTTACTTCAATTCGTTTCAGAAATCGCTCCTTCAGATAAACGTGGATTGTATTTTTCAATTTACGGCTTACATTGGGATGTATCTCGAACGTGCGGTCCTGTTATTGGTGCGGTTTTATTAAGCAAACTAAACGGCAGTATGCTATTTTATATTTGTGCTTGTTTCTTAATAATTGGGGGCATTATTCAAGCTCTTTTTGTTCACAATTTAGAGCGTAATAAAATAAAAAAAGACATTTCAGAGCATACTCCTCATGTTTTATAGGCTGCTTTCCTCATCCTTTTAACAGTAAAAAGAAGGCTATCACAAAAGTCTTGATGACCTTTGGTGATAGCCTTCTTTATTACCCTGCCATCTTATTTATACTATCCTCGGGCGAAAATACCGAAATATGATTTACCTTACCAGTCGATTTTGGAATGATAAATTTTAACTCAAACTGATTGTTTACTTTATATACATATATTTTATCTTCACCATTTACTTTAACTGATTTTGGTTTTCCTAATGCCTTTTCAATTTCTTGTAATGTAATTAACTTTAGCTCTGCATGATAGGAGCGTACATCAAAAACTTGTGATCCTTTATTAAAACCGAAGGAAACATTTTTACTTGTAAAGGTTGCGTACATTCCGTTTCCTGCTTGCTCCGTTTTATCAGCTTTCCCCCACGCTTTTTCTATTTCTTCGATATCTCCTGTATGAGCTGCGAACGGAACATTAGGCACTTTTCCTTCTTTCGCTAGTTCAAACAAATTTTTAACGTGGTTAATTGATTTTTGATTTATTATTGTATCTTTCGAATTTGAATCGTTATTTGATTTAACCTCAGGCTCTTTCTTTTGTTCAGAAGAATTATTCTGTTCGTTTTTACTATTTTCCGAAGTTGGGTTTTTTTCCTTTTTTTCATCTGTTCCTTTACATGCCGCTAAGGCAAATATGCATGTAAAAGTAAGAAATAATAAAGCTATCTTTACATACACTTTCATACATTTCAGCTCCCTATTAAATGCTATTCATTTCGATAACCAATCCAATACACTACTTTTTAAATTGTGTTTATTCCAAAAAGTAAATACTTCACTCTCTCCCCATGCTTGTACAACATATTCTACAAAAGCAGTTCCTAAAAAATAACCGAGTCGATTGTATCCAAAATACTGTCCGCCAGATAACCGAAACCACTCTTTCTCTTTTTCAAACGTCCATCCTTCTATATAATCTTCCAAAAAACGTTTCTTTATATGTTTTTCATTTTCTATATAGCATTGTAACCAACGTTCACCATCATTATCATATGAGTAATATACTGATTCATTTAAACCTTTCATAATTTGCTTTGATAAATATGTTGCAACACCTTCACGATACAAATTAACTGTCGCATCGGCCCACTCTGCTTTCCTCCAGTCCATTCCATCATTTTGTAACATAACATTATGATATATATGTCCTATTTCGTGAGCGACAATAACACGAAGGTGATTTAAATCAGGAGATAATTTTTCTGCCGCAAAAAACATGTCTCCAATAATTTCTCTTTCTACAAATGCATTAGAGCCAAATCCTCCAACAAATAAGTGGAATTTCATTTTTACATCACATTTAAATTTATTATGATATTCATTCGTTACCTCTTGAATAATGATTGGTAATGATTCTGCAATGATACGAATATCTTCTATTTTTGCGGGATATAGGTTAATAGCATTAGAAAGACGTTCTTTCGTTTTAGGACAATGATACTTAAAGTATTCTTCAAATATCTCTGGATGCGAAGTGAAGTATTGATTGAGGACAGCTAATTCTACGTCGTTACTTTCCCATAATTTTAAAAAACTTGGAATTGTATTGTTTATCATTTTTTCCATCTCCTTATATATCCCTTCTCGCCATTTACACTGCAATCCTTCCTTAAACAGAAAAAGCAACAAAGAAAGATGAGCCTTCTTTGTTGCTTTTTCTGTTTAATCAAACCATCTATCACCATCAGAAATCCATTTACCATTTTGCAAATCATAACATTCATCATCGTCATGAAAAATAACGTAAGAGGGTAATTTCACATTCATACCACCAGCTTTATTCCAGCATGTCGCAAACCATTCTATTATAGCTTTCGTTCCAATTTCAGATAACTTCTCATCATTTTTTTTGTAAAAATCCCAAAATTCATCAGATTCTTCATCACTAAACGTATAATATGTAACGTCATCCATTACATCATAGCTACCAGAAAAAATCTCTTCGTCAGTGCCCTCATAAAAGACTTCATTAGCATCTCCATCCATTGAAAACATAACGATAGACAATTCAAATGACTGAACAAAAACAGTAAAATCTAATAAATCTATTTCTTTATAATAATTAAGCTGTGTTGTTGTTTTTAACCTTTCAATCAAATCAGAGGATTTTGCTTCTAGTCCTTTTATTAAAGAATTTTTATAGTTCTCAATTGTAAACAAATACTTCACTTCCTATTCATATTATATATTTATCAAGATATATAAAAATTATAGCAAAGGTTTTGTATATTTTGCTTGAGAAAATGAAAAAAGCTGTCCAAATAGGACAGCTTTACATATGTATTTTTACACTTCGATTGACTTACCATCTTCAACAATATGATAAAGTAAGTGAGCTAAATGATGAATTGGACCATATTCTTCCTCTTCCTCATCCGTTTCGCCTTGGAATTCAAGATCGTTTAAGTATAGTGCTAAAAATTGATAGTATAGTTTTAAATCAAATCCGTAGCACGCAGTTGGCTCTTCATGATCTCCTTCGTATTGTAACATTAAGTATTGATCATTTCCTTCTGCATCTTCTGCGTCAAAGAATACGAAGAATCCAACGTTTGTATCTAAATCAAATAGATGACGAGTACCTTTTTCTGTTGCTTTATTGAAGTCCTCTTCACTTAATTTATGTACTGTTGTTGCTTTAGCATTATCTTCTTGATGGAAATTTACTGTAAATGTTTTCAATGCTGACACCTCCTGAATGTATAATACTAGCATAACATATAAAAAGGACTGCTTACAAATGTAAACAGTCCTTTCATTCATTTCCGCATTGCTCGTAATAAGAAACTTACAATGAAGATTAAAATAATCGCACCGATTAAAGCTGGAATAATTGCAAATCCGCCAATTACCGGGCCGAAACTACCAAGTAATTTCGTACCAATCCAAGACCCGATAATACCAGCAATAATATTACCAATTACACCACCTGGTACATCCCTGCCAGTAATTAAGCTAGCAAGCCATCCTAATATACCACCAACGATTAATGACCAAATCATACGATACCCTCCTTTATATTTCACCAATCAAAATATAATTAGAAACAATTGCTTACCATTAGTTATGTTACATTTTTCATAAGTTATTCACACAGCCCAACTATTAGATTATTTCAAAATAATGAACAAGCATTTTTTCAATTTATGGTGGAAATCCTTCATAATTCACAGATTATGGACAATCAGGCTTCAATATTGTCCGCATAAACTCTTCTTTAAATGCAGGATAGTTAAAACCAACCGCAATTCTTTGTATTGGTCGATCATCGAATCGTGTCGGCTTAGCTATTTTTCTAAAGTCTGCCACACTTTGTCCTCTTGTTACGTCATTTGTCGTACTGATCCAAACTGCTGATTTTTTATATTCAAAAATATCATCATTTATAAACGAAATAAACGGAAGTAAATCATGAATTGGACTTCCAGCAATACCAGGGTATTCTTTTTTATAAAAGTTCTCATAATAAAAATCAATCATTGGCTTAATAAGTTTCGCCTGCCCTGTTCCTTCTTTATTGATAATATCCACCATTTCAGGAGTAATTAGGGCTTCTTGCGTTACATTTAACGGATAAATAGTCGCATTCTTTGCGTACTTCATCACAATATTTGCGGCGATTGGATCTCCATAAAAATTTGCTTCTGATACAGGAGTAACATTACCAGGAAATAAAAAAGCACCGCCCATAATATAATACGAACATACTTTATCCATGACATTTGGATATAATAAAAATAAAGTTGCCAATGTTGTTAATCGCCCAGTCGCTACAATAATAATATCTTCTGGACAAGGTTCAATTAACTTAATTAATTCACAAAAATTTTCCCGTTTACAAATCCTCATATCAGGTGAAATAATTGGACCTAAACCGTGATCTCCATGAATTTCTGGAAAGAACAAAGGTTCTTCAGCCGTCATCGGTCTTGCTGCACCCTCAATGATTTTTACTTCTGTAGCATAGTATCTTTCTAAAAAATACACATTTTCTGTTACAATTTCTCGCGATACATTCCCATATTCAGCAACAATACCTATAATATCTAATTTACATGTTTTATTTGCATAAATTAATGCCACAGCATCATCAATACCAAAGTCTCCAAAAAAGATGATTTTCTTATTAACTATACTCACCCCTCTTCAGCATTATCTACTACTATTATTATGTAAAAAAGACAAGGCTGTGAAACGGTGCAAACTAAAAAAGCCGCCTATTTATTGGCGACTTCAATCTTTTTATAAGATAAATATGCTAGTACATTTTTACTTGAATCGTATTTTGGATTATTTCCTTTTCGCGGTTCTCTCATATGCGTTTTTTCAAATCCAGGAATATCCGGCATTTTCTCCATAAATTCAAGCATTTCTTCTTCAGTTCCTTCAATACGTACGCGAATCATTATTACATTTCCTCAATTCTCATTTTCTCTGTACTAAGTATAACGTACTTTGAAAAGACTGCAAGAAGTTTATCTTTTTAATGTCGCACTTTTTTTACATATAAACAATGCCATTTCAGTATAAAACGACTTGATTTTATTATTTTCATATTGAATGTTAAAGAATTCTTGCATTTCAACTGATGTTTTCATCATACATTCTGTTAACTTCACCCGCTTCTGCAAAGGTACATTCATCATATCGCACCACCAGTCAAATTCAAATTTCTTGTCAAAAGTAAGACATGACTGCATTTGCAAAGCATTTTTCTCTAATAAAGTAATCCACTCTGTTTTTTTCAGTGCTCGTTCATGACTCGGATCTCGCTTTTTTTCTATAAAATTATAAAATGTATCAAATTCATTATTTTCCGGTGAAACATTATCTATTAAAATAAACAATCCATTATCTTCTAACGTACGATTTACTTCATAAATAAACTGAGCTGGATTCGTAAAATGATGTGCTGCGATTCGGCACGTAATCGTATCAAAAGAACTATCGGCAAACGGTAAACTTTCAGCGTTTCCAGCGACAAAAGTTACATTTTCATGTCCATTATTTATAATAAAATTTTTCGCATTCTCTAACATTTTTTCTGTTAAGTCTAAAGCAATTACTTCTTTAAACAATGGAGCTAAAACATTTGCAACATGTCCACCGCCAGTAGCAATATCAAGAAGACGATTATTATGACGAGACTCAACTTGTTGAACTACATATTGTAAATCCGGTCCTTTTGCATGAATTTTACTTTTCACATACTTTTCCGCATTATTACCAAATTGTTGTTTTACAAGCTCTTCTTTATTCATTTTATCATCTTCTTTCTATTGTTATTTACACGATTCAGATAACTAATAAGTTCTATTTCATATTTTCAATTCCTCTTTTAGACAGATTACATATAGTGCTTTGAAAAAATAAAAAACTGTAAGAATGTATCTCACAGTTTTTTAAGTATGCTAAAATCTGTTTTTTAATCTTCTATATAGTTTCATCTTCCCTTTTTTCATTTCCTGAAGCTAGGCTACCAATAGCATCTGCCGTTACTTCAACTACAAATTCACAAATACCTGCTACAACTTCTCCAATTACTTCATCCATCTTTTTACCCCCTAATTTTATGTAACTTATTTGTAGTATAGAGGAGATTGGTTATTTTTAACTATCGGAAAACGTGACAACAACATTACAGTTTTGTAAGCTTTTTCAATGCGCTTAACTTCTTTCCTTCCATCTTTTGAAACTCCAAGTATGGTTCATGTACATCTAGGCCATCATATTATTAGGTAAGTTCCAATTCTGCTAGAGGAGGCGTGTAAAATATACTACGTAAAATTAATTAAAGGTCAATCATTCTATGCTTTTGATCATCGTTTCTTAATGTCTGAAGAAGAAGAGGTTTCTGAGAAAGTATATAATTACTTACGTCGTAATGAATTTTTCGAAGTGCGTAAAGAAGAATATTCTGCTTAATTACAAAAAGCATCAAGAGGAACATCACGTTATTGTGATATGTTACGGTGCAAGTGCCGATGTTGTTGATCCATTATCTTTTAGTGATTTAGCTATTGGAAAAGAGCTTAAATGCTGCAAAGTGAATGTTATTGAGAAAAGCGAGACGTAGCTATACGTTCTTGCTTTTTTATTTTTTCGATATTCACTCCTACTTTTAGTTAGTTTTCACCCCTCTAATATTTGCATTTTGATTTACTTATTTTATCAACTAACAAATCAAATTTTTGACAAATCAAAAATATTGAAATCCACTCATGAAACACGTAATATAGACTCTGACTCTAAAAAAGTTCGTTAAAAATAATACATAAAATAAGGAGGTTTTATATACGAGTTTTTCATTTTAAAAGACGGAGAGGTTTTACATTATGTGGCGTAATAAAAATGTTTGGATCGTTTTAATTGGGGAGTTTATTGCTGGTCTAGGGTTATGGCTTGGTATTCTTGGCAACCTTGAATTTATGCAAAAATATGTCCCTTCTGATTTCATGAAATCAGTTATATTATTTATCGGACTATTAGCAGGTGTTCTAGTTGGTCCTATGGCTGGTCGCATTATTGATCAGTATGAAAAGAAAAAAGTTCTTCTTTATGCCGGGTTTGGTCGTGTTATTAGTGTTATTTTTATGTTTTTCGCTATCCAATTTGAAAGTATCGCCTTTATGATTGCATTTATGGTTGCGCTTCAAATTTCAGCTGCATTTTATTTTCCTGCATTACAATCTGTAATTCCACTCATCGTACGTGAGCATGAGTTATTACAAATGAACGGTGTACATATGAATGTAGGTACAATCGCTCGTATTGCAGGTACTTCACTAGGTGGAATTCTTTTAGTTGTAATGAGTTTACAGTATATGTATGCCTTCTCAATGGCAGCATACGCTTTATTATTCCTCTCGACTTTCTTCCTACAATTTGAAGATAAGAAATCAACAACACCAAGTAAGCAAGCTGCAAAAGATAATAGCTTTATGGAAGTATTTCGTATTTTAAAAGGAATTCCGATTGCTTTCACAGCACTTATATTAAGTATTATCCCTCTATTATTTATAGCTGGATTTAATTTAATGGTAATTAATATTAGCGAAATGCAACATGATCCAACGATTAAAGGATTTATATATACAATTGAAGGTGTCGCATTTATGTTAGGGGCCTTCGTTATAAAACGTTTATCTGATCATTTCAAACCTGAAAAATTATTATATTTCTTCGCTATTTGTACCGCTTTTGCACACCTTTCATTGTTCTTTAGCGATATAAAATGGATGTCTCTTACATCATTTGGTTTGTTTGGTTTTAGTGTCGGTTGCTTCTTCCCTATCATGTCGACAATTTTCCAAACAAAAGTGGAAAAAAGCTATCACGGCCGTCTCTTCTCATTCCGTAATATGTTTGAGAGAGTTATGTTCCAAATCGTATTACTCGGTACAGGTTTCTTCTTAGATACGATTGGATTACAGTACATGGTCTTAATTTTCGGCGTCATTTCATTATTAATTATTTTCATATCGCTTTCTAAACAGAAACAGTATGAAAAACAACCGTCACAATCTGCGAATTTATAACATACACAAAGACGCATGGATCATATTAGATTAATCCATGCGTCTTTGTTATATAAAAACGTATTTATTACGCTTATTGTAATTATTTAAAGGAGTACCCTCTTTCGCTTTCGAATACAGTATATTAACATGATATATATAGGAGGTACGCAATTGTCTGATGGTATGCAGTTATTTATTATCTTTATTTTTGTATTAGCTCTGTTTAGCATCATAAACTTTTTAGCTATTTCCTTATCTGGACATAACTTTAAAAGAAGAATTATCGCCGGTTTCATATTTTTACTGATAACTCCTATTGTTTTTTTTGCTACCGTAGCATTCGCTTCTATATTCGATAAAGCTGGATTTGGCGCAGGGGGGCTAGCCCTTATTGTTGCAATTATATACATTTTAAATGGAATTGTGATCCTACTTTCCTCTTTATTTTTCCTCAAAAGAGACATAACATAGGCCTCAGTACTCGGCATAAATCTAACTTTACACTAGATTTATGCTTTTTCAATTCCCCCTAAATTTTTATATGAAATTAAATAATTCTTTATAAAAATTTAAACTTTATTTATTACAATATACCTATTGGATTTGCACGTTGATTGAAAATAAAAAGAAAGGAGCACAAAATGAAAAAGTTTGTATTAATTATTCCAATATTCATCATGCTACTTAGTGGATGTAGCAATAATGATATATACGGTTCTTGGGAAGTTGTTGACAACAAAAATGGTCTTTGTCCCGCATCTTATAAATTTGAAACAGTTGTAAAAGAAGAAAAAAAAGAAAAAATCATTCAAAACTTAGTGGAAATGCAAACAACAAAGAAAAAAGAAGATTTATATAAAGGAGCATTTGTAAAAGATTCCAGTGTATATCACATTGATTATGGTAACTCATTCACATCGGATCAAACTTTAAAAGTTGTCGATGGCAAATTAAATGTATACTTTTATGCAGTAGAAAAATTATGTATATATACAAAGAAATGATTACACTTCATATAAAACGCAGAAAATATTTTCTGCGTTATTTTACTTTACAACGATTTCTTAAAAATATTATCCTCTTTTAAAACTCTTAATTTGAATGTAATATTATATAATAACAATATTCTTACTGCGAGGTGCTTTTTTTGAGAAGTTTAAATTCATTAATTGTATCAACAATCTGTTCCATTATCCTAATCCTATGGAATGCACTTTCATTTTATGAAAAATTCACGACAGGAAATTCATACTATTGGCTTAGTGGTATAATAGGCCTCGTTTTCGTGTTCTTTTTTATCCAAAATATGCGGGATATACTCAACAAAAACTATAAAATATCCTAAACAATATAGAAAGATATAATAAACAGTTCAGTTAACCGATTCTTATTTACTACGCCCCTTTCAAAAAAGACGAATCCTCCCTCTAAATTTGTCAATCGTTTTAATTTTCATAAAAAAATGATAAAATGTAACCATGTGTTTTCAGAATAATTAAAAACGCAGAAAGAAAACACTGTTTTTAGGAGGGGTTTTGATGACTTACACGTTAGCAACTAGAATGAAAGCATTCCAATCTTCTATATTTAGTGAATTAGGGGCCTATAAAAAAGAAAAAATTGCAGCAGGTCATAAAATGATTGATTTAAGTATCGGGAATCCTGATATGCCGCCTGCCGATTTTGTAAGAGAAGAAATGGTACATACAGCAAATCAAAAAGAAAGCTATGGATACACATTAAGTGGTATTCAAGAATTTCACGAAGCTGTAACTGAATATTACAACAACACTCATAATGTTATATTAAATGCCGATAAAGAAGTTTTATTACTAATGGGGTCACAAGATGGACTCGTTCATTTACCTATGGTTTATGCGAATCCGGGAGATATTATATTAGTTCCTGATCCAGGATATACAGCTTATGAAACAGGAATTCAAATGGCTGGTGCAACATCCTACTACATGCCTTTAAAGAAAGAAAATGATTTCTTACCTAACTTAGAAGCTATCCCTGTAGAAATCGCCGATAAGGCGAAGATGATGATTTTAAACTTCCCAGGGAATCCTGTTCCAGCAATGGCTCATGAAGATTTCTTTAAAGAGGTAATTGCATTCGCGAAAAAGCATAACATTATTGTTGTCCACGATTTTGCTTATGCTGAATTTTATTTTGATGGTAATAAACCAATTAGCTTCCTCTCTGTACCTGGCGCTAAAGAAGTTGGCGTAGAAATCAACTCTTTATCAAAAAGTTATAGTTTAGCAGGTAGTCGTATCGGATATATGATTGGAAATGAAGAAATTGTTCGTGCGCTTACTCAGTTTAAATCAAATACAGATTACGGAGTGTTTTTACCAATTCAAAAAGCAGCATGTGCTGCACTAAGAAATGGCGCTGCTTTTTGTGAGAAAAACCGCGGTATTTATCAAGAACGTAGAGATACTTTAGTCGATGGGTTCCAAACATTTGGCTGGAATGTCGATAAACCAGCTGGTAGTATGTTCGTCTGGGCTGAAATTCCAAAAGGCTGGACTTCTATAGACTTCGCTTATGCATTAATGGAACGTGCAAATGTCGTTGTCACACCAGGTCATGCATTCGGACCTCATGGTGAAGGCTTTGTACGCATTGCACTCGTTCAAGATAAAGCAGTTTTACAACAAGTTGTTGAAAACATTAGAAATAGTGGTATTTTTTCTCTTGAAAAGGCAGAAGAATTGGTTAAAAATTAATTGCAACTCCCCTGCTTAACTATAGCAGGGGTATTATTCATTGGAGGTACTTTCATATGCATATTAAAGACACTCTTCCTCATCGCTATCCATTTTTAATGATTGATAAAGTAACAAATGTAAAACAAGGTGAATCCGTTACAGGATATAAACTCATTACAAATAACGAATGGTTTATAAATGATAGTCAAAAACATATGCCTCATATGTTAATTGTAGAAGCACTTGCTCAGCTTAGTGCATTTGTACATACAAGCGAATCTGAAGGACTAGGCTTCCTCTCCTCGCTAGATGGGGTTATGTTCCATGAAAAAGCATATCCCGGTGATAAACTTGATTTGCATTATGAGTTAACTCGCAATCGCCGAGGTTTTATTCTCGGTAAAGGTACCGCAACCGTTAATAATCAGCCGATTGTAACGATAGAAAAGCTATTAATATATCAAGCAGAATAGAGACGTTTTCATTCACCAGGGTATCTATCTCCTACAAATTCGTCTCATCAACATGAACAGAGTAAACAAATTACTTAGTTAGGAGCAGGAAAATGGAAAGTACTATCGGTATCGATGCTGGTGGAACATTAACAAAAATTGCTTATTTGAACAGAAAAAAGCAATTAGCTTTTGAAAAATTTTATTCAAATGAACAAGATAAAATAATAGATTGGCTTAAGAAAAACGCTGGTAAAAAACAAATATGTATTACAGGTGGTAAAGCAAAACAATTACAGCAACTACTTTCAGACTCATATAAAATAGTAGAACTAAACGAATTTGAAGCTACTCTTGTAGGTGTCCAATACATATTAAAAAAAGAAAAATATGATATAAACAACTTCATTTTAACGAATATCGGCACAGGTACTTCTATTCATTACGTTTATAATGACAAATATATTCGAGCTGGTGGAACTGGTGTTGGTGGCGGTACTATTATGGGGCTTTCAAAATTATTAACAAATATAGATGATTTTGAAGATGTGATTCCTTTAACAAAAATAGGTTCTAGAAAAGAACTAGATATTACGGTTGGAGATATTTATGGTGGTATTCTCTCCCCTATTGATAATAGTTTAACTGCAAGCAATTTTGGTAAAGCGGCTACTATAGAATCAAATTATAATAGCTCAGATATACTTGCTACTGTACAAGGACTTGTCGGTGAAGTCGTTACTGCATTAAGCCTTCAATTCGCCGAAACAAAAAACATTGACCATATTATTTATATTGGTTCGACTCTATGTAATAATGTACACCTTCAAAATATTATTAGTAGCTACACAAAATATCAAAATAAAACACCAATCTTTTTACGAGATGGTGGTAATAGCGGTGCGATTGGTGCTTTACTTCATGCTACGAATAAAAAAAGCTGACTTTTGTCAGCTTTTTTGCAACGGTACTTCAAATTCAATAATTGATTCTCCACCCTCTCCAATTCGCTCTACACTAATTCTATCAATTACACATTGTAACTTTTCAGGTAAACTACGAATATCCTTGGCTACTTTAGCAGCTAACTCCTCACTACTTTTTCTTCCCACTGTTACATGCGGTATGTATAGAATATCTGCTCTCAAAAATTGTAGCAAAGGACCTGTATATAATTTAGCGTGTAATTCTTCTATCTGTTCTTTCCCTCTCTCCACTTCCAAATACAAATAGTTTCCTACATTATTGATACAATTTGCAAACTCAATTTCAATTTTGCCTATCCCTTTTGCTAAATTCAAAATATGAGATTTTAATTCATCATTTGAAATATTACTCTTAAACGGAAATACAACTGTTATATGCGTTGGAATTAATTCAAATAAAGGATCATGTATTTGTCTAATGTTCTCTATTTTATCGATGGACATATTATTTAGAAAAACTAAAATTGTACGCATTTTTATCCTCTCTACTTTCCCTTATTTTAATATGTATCATATTCTATAACTGTCTTGCACTTCAACAAATTATTTTACTTACATGTAAAAATAAAAAACTTCTCAAATGAGAAGTTTTCATATAACATGATTACTATTTTCTCGCCAAACTTTTCTAAACTTTATATAACAAGTAATTCTCCATGGAATAATATACGATACTGCAACTACGTAAAATAATAAACCAATCGTTTGTTGATCTAAATCAACGATAAATTGTCTTGAACCATATCTTAAAACAACAAGTGCAATAAAAGTAATTAAAAAGGCTACACTTTTTTTCGTATAAATATTCCCATCATCTCTTCGCTCATAATTTGTTAGTGCTATAAGTGGTACAGAGAAAAGAATCCCAATAAATGCTGCTATAGCCACTTGTAATATAGCTGGATGTACGGGACCAAAAAACCACACAATACCTGGCGTTAAAAATAGTAATGGCCATAAAATACGTTTTCCTGCTCCTTTTATTGGCTTATGCATAGAACGATAACGACGCCAAAATATTAGTAGTGCAATGCATAAAAAGACTGTAATTAGTGAAGAAGTGTCTCCCATTTGTCTTTCCTACTCTCCTCAAATATATACTTAATTATATTTTAAATTGTTTGCTCAAATGATACCTTTCGAATAAATATACCGCTAGTCACGACATAGACGATAGTTAATATAATTGAAATGACAATAAAGTATGGGATATCTATTAAAGATAGATTAGATGTAGAATTTAAATCCTGTATTCCTACTTCTGCATAAAGCACACTATTCAATGATATAAAAAATGTTCCACCAATCATAAGACCAATCCACTTAAAACGTTTCTTAATCACTACTACTACTTGAAAGAAAGTTGCTATTGTAACATACAATAATAGTTGTACAATAAACTGTTTAACTGATTGTTCTCCTAAACTAATATTTACTGTACTATACAATGTATTTTTAAAAAAAATCACTTGAAGGAATGAGAAAACCACAGCTTGTAATAAGATATAGAAAACTGATCCAATGAAAAACTGTAATCTCGTTACTCCAAATGAAACCACTAAACGAAACACATCATCCTGTATGATAAAAGTACTTACTACTATAAACAGTGTAATTGCAATCGAAGGATTATTTAATATATGTTGTAAAAATCCTTCTCTTATTTCTCTCAAATCCATTACACTTGTAATTCCTTTTATAAGTAATGCTGTAATCCAAAATATTAAAATTGCTTTATAATGAAAATTTATATGTAACTTCAACTGCTTCATTAAAATCGTCATTTTATTTCACCGCCAGTTATGTGAATAAATAGTTTTTGTAATGTAATTCTATCAATCAGTAGCCCTTCTTTTTCAAGAGAATAATAATCTTCATTAGAAAGCTCTTCCCATAAAACAACAATCCCCTTATTTCCATAAACTTCTCGATTTATAACTTTTTTATTGATTGAAAACTCATCCACTTTATCTTTTTTCCCTGAAATAATATGACCTTGTTGTAATAAATCATCCACTGATAATTGAACAACCAGCCTTCCTTCTTTTATGATAATTACCTCTTCGATAACATGAGTTACTTCTTCTACTAAATGTGTTGATAATATAATTGTTCTTGGATACTTGCCGTAATCTTCTAATAGTAAACTATAAAATAACTCACGATGTGCTGCGTCTAAACCTGTAGTTGGTTCATCAAAAATTGTAATTGGCGCTCTACTTGCCAGTCCTTGAATAATTCCGACGACCGTTTGCATGCCATGTGATAGTTTGTGATATTTCTCTGTCATATTAAGCTGAAATTTGCCCGCTAGTTCTTCAGCAAACTGCTGATTCCAATTTTTATAAAACATGTTACATAACTTAAAAATTTCTTTTACTTTATAACTTAAATGAGCTTCTTCCTTCACTCTAACGAAACAAATATTCTGCATCGCTTTACTATTTTCAAAAACATTTTCACCAAATATTGATATACTTCCACTGCTTGAAGTAATTTGGCCTGCAAGTAAATTTAATAGTGTCGTTTTTCCTGCTCCATTTCTTCCAAGCAAACCATATATTTTATGCTCTTCCAATGAAATCGTAACTTCATTTACAGCTACTTTCTTTTTATATTTTTTCGTTATATCCTTCGTTTCAAGTGCAATCATCCCTCTTTCCCCTCCTTCGTAATTTTTCGAATCATATCCATCAATTCATCATTGGATATTTCTAATACTTTTGCTTCTTCCCACACTTTAGGTAAATATTCGGTCATAAAAGTGTTTTGTCTTTTTTTAAGTACGACTTCTTTCGCTCCCTTTGTAACAAACATCCCGATCCCTCTCTTTTTATATAAAATCCCTTCATCCACTAATACATTTACCCCTTTAGCTGCAGTAGCTGGATTTATTTGTAACATCTTCGCAAATTGATTTGTTGATGGAACTTGTTCTTCTTCTAGTAATATGTCTTTTAAAATATCAGACTCAATCGTTTCTGCAATTTGTAAGTATATTAATTTATTTTGCTCTAGAGTAGGTTTCACAATTTCACCACCTTAGGTTCATAGGTTCATTACTTATGTAATTAACCATATCACATTAAATTACTTATTTCCATAAATTTCTTTTACAAAAAAAGAGCCATTCTTAAACGAATGACTCTCTTTCTAAAATTTCGAAGTTTCAACTCTTGTTCTCAAATTCTTTTCATTTATACCATTTTGACAAAAGTTAAATTGTTGTCCTTTTATTGACTTTGTACGATCTACTATTTGCCCTAAATGATAACTTGTGTGCTCCACTAAATGTAATAAACTATGAAGATCAATATGTCTTTTTTCTTCCCATGCTTGTATATATGCTTTTCTCCATTCACCAAATACTTCTTCAACGTACTGTAGCAAAACTTCAGTATGTTGTCGTTTTACTGGAAAATACTCCTCAATTTCCTTTTCAAAAACTATATTTTGATTTTTATAACGATTAGTATTTCTTTGTATATGTTCACAAATATGCAATACGATTCTACCAATTGAATTAATAGAGTTCCCTTCCTTCCACAAATCTTCTTCACTAACGAGGCTAATTGTCTGTATGAACTTAGGTAAATAATGATCCTGCATTCTATGATAAGAAATTTTGTATACTAACTCCATCTTTGTCACTCCAATTATTTCGACTACTTTACTGGATATTTAACAAATAAAGATTTTCGGAAATCTTTATCATTCACAAGCCTATTAATTTTTTCGTTATTATCATTAAGGAACTTTACTACTTTCTTTTTATCCCATATATCATCTTCGTTTGGAAAATCATTAAAATTTTCATACAAGATTGGTCGTATTTCTTCTCTTTTCACCGTAAACTTTTTATTTTCCACTTGAAACTCATAACCTTTTGCATTTGGTACTAAAATGACAAGATAAGTGATATTAAAGACAAAATTCTTCTTCACCGTATCCTTACCATCAAACCAATACGTCTCAACCATGTCTTCTGTAAGGGTTCCATTCCCTTTTGCACCATAGTTCACCTTTATACCTTCATTCTCTAAACTTATACTTTGAATTGTTTCACCACCCGGTAAATGATTAACAATTGCAACTACATCTGAATTATTACCAACGTATGTCCCAGCATATTTTTTTAAATCACTTGGTTCCATATCTGATATTTCTTTTATTCTTTCTCCGCTTGAACAAGTCGTAATAAATAAAAAAATTGTTAGCATAACAATGACATTACGATGCATATATTTCATTTAGCATCCCCCATTTTTATCACTATTTCTTTAATTACAATAGTACTTATCAAATCCCTTTAAAACATACGCATTTTAATCAAAATTAAAAATTTTCAATTTTCATGTTTACAATTATCCATTAATTGTATATACTTACTAACGTAAGAAAAATATTCTAAAAGGAGGTCGAAGGAAATGATGAAATTACAATTACATGCTTTAACTTTAGCGTTAACTGCACCTGTGTTTTCTGGACAATTAAATATGAATTCGACCACCCTAATGGAGAATTGAAAATCGTACTTTATTTCTATTAATTCATAAATTCGCCACAGGAGGTCGTATACTTTCCTGTGGCTTTTTCACGCCAAGCCATAGGAGAACTATATCTTCCTGTGGCTTTTTTGTGCGATTTTTTAGTCTCTTACATTATTTTTTAATGAAAGGAGCAACATTCGATGACTATTAGCGTATTGTTTTTAAGTATTACGATTCAAAGAAATACAATTTCCAAGGATGAAATTTTTCATAATAAGCAAATTGAAAAAGCAATGAATGATGTTAAGGAGCGCCAAGCACTTTATTGTGATCACCTGTAATTCCTTTTCGAAAGGAGGAATTCATTTATGACTTTTCATATTTTCTTTTTTACGACTGTACTTCAGAAAAACACTTTATCTGAAGCTGAAATCATTCGTAAACAACAATTAAAACAACTGACTGATAAAATGACTGACATTAAAAGTTCATACTATACGCACATGTATTAAAAATATATTTTTAAGGAGAAATACCTTCATGAAATTTAAAGCATTCTTTTTAACCATCACCATCCAAAAACGTAAGCTTTCACAGAATGAGATTTCACATGAACAACACGTTCAAAACATTATGGATGATGTAAAAGAGCGTCAAGCTTCTTATTACACACGTCTTTTCTAAATCACTTATAAAGGAGCAATGCCTTCATGAAATTTAAAGCATTCTTTTTAACCATCACCATTCAAAAACGTAAGCTTTCACAAAAGGAAATTTTGCGTGAGCAACACATTCAATCTATTATGGACCACGTAAAAGAGCGTCAAGCTTCTTATTACACACGTCTTTTCTAATTAACTTATAAAGGGGAATTATCAAATGAAATTTAAAGTATTCTTTTTAACGATTACCATTCAAAAAACTAAGTTCTCAGACAGTGAGATATTGCATGACCATCAAATTAATAAAGCTATGGAAGATGTAAAAGAACGTCAAAGTCACTACTGTAGCCATCTATAAATTCCTTTCGAAAGGAGGAATGTATCATGAAGTTTCACCTTTTCTTTTTAACAATTACAATCCAGAAAAAAAGCCTTTCTGAAGCTGAATTAAAACAAGAGCAACAATACAAAAAGATTATGGACGAAATTCGAGATCGTAGAAGCAACTACTACACTCACCTATAATTCTTTAAAAATATAAATATTGAAAGGAGTCGATTATGATGTTGATAGTACGTTGTAAGGAAATGATTTGGATAGTTCAGAGGGATTCCACATAGTTTTATAGACGTTATATCACACAAGTTTACCGTTACATTTAATGTATAATAAATATACAATAAAATGTTATTCATACACTTTTAACATTGATTAATAAACAAAAAGATACACCACTTAAAAAGCGGTGTATCTTTCTTAACATATACTATTTTCTATTACTTCGCTTCGTCTTAAACAATCTCACCAAGTTTGATACAACTGTTTTCGTTACTGCATAAACTGGCACTGCTAAAATCATTCCGATAATTCCCGCGAAGTTACCTACCCCTAAAATTAAAATAATAATTGTTAACGGATGGATATTTAATTTTGAGCTCATAATACGCGGTGAAATGATGTTACTTTCAAACTGCTGTACAATTGTTACGATAATAATTACGTACAACGCTTGCATCGGAGATACGAACAGACCTACAATAACAGCTGGTGCTGCACCAATAAATGGACCTAAGTTTGGAATTATATTTGTAAATGCTGCTATAATTCCTAAAACAAAAGCGTACGGTAAATCGATAATTAAATAACCGATAAAAGTAAAAGCACCTACAAATATACAAACGAGCGCTTGACCTTGAATATATGCAGATAATGTTTCGTTCGTTTCCTTAATGATACGAAGCCCCTCTTCACGGTATGATTCCGGTAACAAGCTAACTGCTTTTCCTGGAAACGCATGTCCATCTTTAAACATATAAAATAAAATGAACGGTACTGTAAAGATAACTAATGCCACGTTCGTGATTATACCAAATAAAGCCGTTGCACTCGACGTAATCGTGTTTGGTATATCCTTTAAGTATTCAATTGCATTTTTCTCAATTGTTTCAATGGAAACATAATTTTGTGTAGATAGCCATTCAAACAATCTATGATGGGATAAATCTTGTATGTATAGTTTTCCCTCTTTAATATAACCTGGCATATTTTTTACTAAATCCATTAACTGTTGTGAGATTGTTGGAACAACTACTCCAACTCCAACCGCAGTTAACGTTATGATAAAAAGATATAACAGTAAAATCGCTAAATTTCTAGGTACTTTTTTATCCTCCAAAAAGACTAATACCGGATTAAAAATGAAGTATAAAAAAAGCGCGATTAAAATTGGGAAAAACAACGTTGATATGAAGATACCAATCGGTTGAAATAGAAACGATATTTTTGTGCAAATAAATATGATCGCTACAACCATTAGCACTTCTAATGTCCAAAAGTGCACTTTCGATTTCAAAAAAACGTCCTCCTTTAAACTAGCACTTCTCTTCATTGTACCAAAATAAGCAAGAATTTCACATAATATTTTCCTTTACAATATTCCAAAATACCAATAAATAAACTACAATGAGATTACATACAAATTTGCAGGTAAAGGTGATAAAAATGACACAATGCATCATTTGCAGAAAAGATACGAAAGAACTTAGTGAACAATATGTCATCCCAGAAATATTATGTGGATATTATTTCACAAACTCAATTTGTGATACTTGTCATGAACAAATGACAACAAATATTGATCGCCCCTTAATTCGGCATAAATTAAGTCAATTTAAGATTGAACAAATGAAAAAACAGATTGACTCCCCACTCTATACGAATGAGCATAGTGAGGAACTTGCAGCGGCTGAGACAGATGTTGTTGAAGTAAGTGATGAAATACTTTATTCCAATGCATTAATTATGAAACTATGTAAAAAGCACGATATTTCACTACATAATGAAATTTGGAAAGAAGAACGTGTAACGAAAGTAGCTAGCTCTATTCAACGTGAATTACTTTTAGATAACCGTAAATACAAAATGAGTATTTTAAAAATGGCTTATGCTTTCGCTGTACAAGCTGTTGATGGCTATTTTGAAGATCCAGATGCGATTGATATTTCTAATATTCTAGTAAATGCCGACTTCATGGAATTAAAAGAAAAGAGCATCGTTCGCGATTTAAGTAAAAGTTCTTTATGGAATACATTAAATACAAATAGTGAAAACCATTATTTTATTTTATTAAGTGATAAAGATGGCCTGTTCTGTTTCATTCGTCTATTTGATATCTTTGACGTTGTCGTTCATTTATCAGAAAAGAGATATGAACTTTCATCACCCATTGTCGGCGTAAATAATGTAGATAGGCAGGAATTTTATATCCAAACTTTAAAACAGTATATGGATGGGCTATTTAAAGAAAAAACCTCTTCTATTTAATCGAAATCAGAACATACGGTCTCCTTTCTTGATGAAAAGACACTGTGTTATAATAAGTATGAAAAGAACAATACAATCACATAAACCAATTATTAATTGTATATAAATAAAAAAGACTAGTGTGCGGCTACACACTAGTCCACGTAACTTAGCAGATTGGATTGTTCATTTATCCTATTTGTTTCTTACAAACAAAACAACCCACATTCTATTGGCATAGGTGGGTTGTTATTTTTTGAGCTTGTCTATTAAAACGACGACGAACGTTAACAATGCAACGAGAAACAGTCCACCTTGCAATAACAACGCTATTTCACTCACTTATTATCACCCCCCTCCTACTTGGAGAAGTGATAATTGAACAACCAACCATACCTTAAGTTACTATTTAATTTTACCATATTTTCTAATAGTTTACGATGAAAACCCGCAAGCGAATTACTTGCGAGTTTTTTTATCTTGTATTAACAGGCAGTAAACAATACGAAGTAAAGCATAGGTGAAACTGCCTGTTAATGCCCGATTGGTTCAACTAATAATCCTTTGGGACAATTCACCCAAAGGATTAAAGTTTCACTTTATTTCTCATTATTTTTTTAGTGTAAATGCATCAGCTATCATTTCGCCAACAATTTTCTTTTCTTGTTCCTTTTCTTCTTTCAATAAAGGAAATAACAGTTCCGCCACTTCATAGGCCTCTTCTAAATGAGGATATCCAGATAATACAAAAGTATCAATTCCTAACGCTTCATATTCTTTTATCCTTTCTGCTACTGTATACGGATCCCCAACAAGCGCAGTACCTGCACCACCTCTTACAAGCCCGATGCCAGCCCATAAGTTAGGACTTATCTCTAACGACTCCCGTGTACCTTCATTTAAATGAGTCATTCGTTTTTGACCAACTGAATCATATCTTGCAAATGTCTTTTGAGCAAGCTCAATTGTTTCGTTATCTACATATTGAATTAAACGTTCTGCCTCTTCCCATGCTTCTTCTTCTGTCTCTCTTACAATTACATGTAACCTGATGCCAAATCGCACCTTACGCACCTTGTCTTCTGCCAGTTTTCTTACTTCATCTATTTTCTCTTTCACTTGCTCTGGCGGCTCTCCCCACGTTAAATATACATCACTATGTTCAGCAGCCACTTCTTTACCCGCAGCAGACGATCCGCCAAAATAAATTGGTGGATACGGTGTTTGAACCGTAGGAAATACAACTTTACTATCCGTAACTTTAATATGTTTTCCTTCTAAAGAGATCGTTTCCCCTTGCAGCGTCGATTTCCAAACTTTTAAAAACTCATCTGCTGCTTCATATCTTTCATCATGTTCAAGATACAATCCATCTCCTTGTAATTCAACTGGATCTCCTCCAGCGACTACATTAATAAGTAGTCTTCCGTCTGAGATTCTATCAAATGTCGATGCCATCCTCGCTGCAACTGTCGGTGACATTAGCCCTGGTCTAACTGCTACTAAAAACTTTAATTTCTCTGTCTCCGCTGCAAGTGCCGATGCTAATACCCATGGATCTTCACAACCTTGACCAGTTGGAAGTAACACACCTGTATACCCTAAATAATCTGCTGCTTGTGCAACCTGCTTATAGTAACCGTATTCAGCGGCCCTTCCTCTTTTTGTCGTCCCCAAATATCGACCATCTCCATACGCTGGAATAAACCATAATAATTCCATGTCTTTACACACCCCTTAGTTATATTAAAACGTATACTAAAACACTCTATATAAATTACCCCTAATAATTTATATGTTAATTTCCTATCTCTCCTTTAAAATTATCTCGCCATCTTAAAAACTTCACTTCTAGTAAACGTACGATTGAATCAGAAAACTTCCCAACGAATGCAAAGATAATAATACCGACAAATACGATATCTGTATTTGAAAATTGCCTTGCATCCATTATCATATAGCCAATACCTTCTGTAGATCCCATAAGTTCCGCTACTACTAAACTCACCCATGCAACTCCTAATGATAATCTTGCTCCTAGTAATAGGTTCGGTAATGCGGCAGGTAAAATTAATTTTGTAATTAATTTTCTTTTACTAAACTCTAATACTCTCGCAACATCAAATAACTTTGAATCTACACCTCGTATTCCTAGAAACGCGTTTACGTATAAAGGAAAAAAAGCACCATCTGCAATTAATAATACTTTCGATGTTTCCCCAAAACCGAACCATAATACGAAAAGCGGTGCAACAGCTAAGTGAGGCACAGTTCTTAACATTTGTACTGACGGATCTAAATATTGCTCACTTCTCGTTGAAAACCCAACAATTGTCCCTAAAATAATTCCTAAACTCCCGCCAATAAAGAACCCAGCCGCAGCCCTGAATACACTAATACTTAAATGACCGAATAACTCTCCTGTTTTTATAATTTCTTGACAAGCTAAAAATATATCTAGCGGCGTTGGTAAAACTGTTTTAGAAACTAGACCGAATACGCCGGCTAACTGCCAAATTATTAATACGATAATTGGTATAGTAATCGCTCTTACTAACACTTTTACTTTTGTCTTTCGCACTTTCTTTACATCGTTATTACCAATTGTTATACTCGTTGGTTTCATAACAGCTTTCGTATTATCCAATTTACAAAACCTCTCTTCATTTCGCCTTTAACGCTTTTTCTACGAAAGAATTATCTACCACTTTATCGGTCTTGATATCTTTCTTTATAGAACCGAGCTTATATTGAAAATCCGCTGTTTTTTGCTGTTCTGCTATTATTTCTTTCGTTACTGGAACTAAAATGGGTTTGTCGTGATTAAACACTTCTTTTACAATCTCTGCATCTATTTTCTTTGCAGAAGTGTATATTTTTATTGCTTCATCCAAGTTTTCATCTTGCCATACACGTGCTTTTTCATATACTTTAAGGAATTTCTCAACTAATTCTGGATGCTCTTTCGCAAATTTTGTTCTCGTAATTAAAAACTCTGGAGAAGATACATTTAATAGTTCACCATCTGTAATCACCTTCGCTCCTTTATTTACCGTATGTAACGATATGAAAGGATCCCAAATTGCCCATGCATCTACTGATCCTGATTCAAATGCTGGCTGCGCTTCATCTGGTTGTAACTGAATGACATTTACATCTTTCGCATTGATACCTTCTTTATCTAGCGCTCGATACAATAAATTAAAAGCGCTACTTCCTTTTGCAACAGCAATTTTTTTACCTTTTAATTGTTTGAAACTCGTAATCTTGCTATCCTTTTGTACAAGAATCCCTGTTCCTTTTCTCGCATAACTTGTATTAGCAATTTCGGAAAATTCAATACCAGCTGCTTGAGCTGAAATAACTGGGGAGTTCCCAACTTCACCAAAGTCTAATCGATTTGATGCAATTGCTTCAAAATAAGGAGGCCCGCTTTGGAACTCTGTCCACTTCACTTTAACGCCTTCTTTTTTAAACTCTTCTTCAAACCAGCCTTTTTTCTGTGCGAGTAATAGTGGACTTAATCCTTGCTGAATACCAATTTGTACTGTTACATCTTCCTTCTTACTACTTGCTGTGCTTTTTTCACATCCAAATAAAAAGAAAGAAATAGCTAAAGCAAAAGAAAGAACTTTGATTTTTTTATACATATACTCACTCTTTCCCTATATACTTGTTTGAATTAGTCCTCCGTGTTCAAACTGCTGTAATACTTTCCTTCGAATTTCTTGGAATGACTCCGAAGTTTTACTACGCGGATAAGGTAAATTATTTTCAATCACTTTATGTATTTTTCCAGGCTTTGCACTCATGATAACAATTCTGTTCGAAAGATATATTGCTTCGTCTATATCATGTGTAACGAATATCATTGTCGTCTTTTTTTGTTCCCAAATGTTGAGCAGTACTTCTTGCAAATGACTTCGGGTAAATGCATCCAATGCTCCAAATGGTTCATCAAGCAATAATACATTGGGATCTCTTAGCAACGCTCTTGCAATCGCAACACGTTGTGACATCCCGCCTGATATTTCTTTCGGATATGATTTTTCAAAACCGTCTAACCGAACAATTTCAACCCATTCCTTTACCTTATCCTTCACATACTTATCTTTTAATGACAAATCAGCTGCAATATTTTCTTCCACTGTTAGCCATGGAAACAATCGATGCTCTTGAAATATAAATCCTTGCTTCTTACTCGGTTTTGTTATACGCTCTCCGTCAATAATGATTTCTCCTTCAAAATCGCTGTCTAAACCTGCAATAATTTTTAATAGTGTACTTTTTCCGCAACCACTTGGACCAATTACTGTAACAAAATCCCCTTTCTCTAATTGAAAATTAATATTCTCTAATACTTGAACAGTACGAGTTTGTTTCGAAAAATATTTTGATACTCCATCAATTGATACAGTCACTTTTCCCCCTCCTTGAAATGATTCATCTAAATGAACAGATTCAGTATTTATGCAATAAAAA
Source organism: Bacillus basilensis (assembly GCF_050630465.1). NCBI lineage: Bacteria > Bacillati > Bacillota > Bacilli > Caryophanales > Bacillaceae > Bacillus > Bacillus basilensis. The sequence goes on from NZ_JBNTQO010000018.1 coordinate 35,438, forward strand.
AACCAAAGGCATTTTATCAATAGATAAAATGCCTTTGGTTTCTCCAATCAGCAATACGTAATGGAATTAAGTACATATTATACAAATTTTTCCGATAAGTCAACTAGGTTTTATTAAAACATACGTATGATTTGTTTAAACATCTTGACTGTTGTTTATTTGAAAATTATTTTTTATGGTCCTTAATCCACTGTAACCAATAAGAAAACTCACATGCCAAATGCATTTGATGCGATTTAATAAGACTATTAGGACAAAGTGCTGGGAACTCTACAACTAGACTTACTTCTATACCAGTGTCTGTATCTTTGAATTGATGTCGAACTCCACCAATAGTAGTACCGTCTTTCATACGTGCAACACCTGTTGATTGGTATTGATAAGACTTATCTCTAGGTGTCTTCAATCCCGTTTCGTCACCAAAAACAATAAAAAATCGAACTGGAAACGGAGAATTACCAGTAGTTTCGATAACCTCTAATTCATTTTGCCCAAAGGGTCTTAATACATAGTGATCAGGACAAGCTGATAAATTCACTTGATCATTTTCACTTGATTGTTCAAGCATAAAACTATCAATTCCATTTATCGCTTCTTCTGCTGTAATCCCATCTAAATAGATACTTGTTTTTGAAAATTTTCGTCTATCGCCAGATAAAACAGTACAAATACGCATACCCATTTCACTTAATTTAAGTTTAGATTTTAACTTATCATACATTTCATTGGATGAATAATTTAACTTTAGTTCCGTTAGTTTTTTTATCATAACGTCTGTATCATTTAATTCCAGTTCTTTATGTCCTAATGTATTTAAAACTTTTTTAATACGTTCTCTTTTCCACTTTGTAAGTTGTTCATTCGAAATATTGTTTCCATCAATTATAATCTTCATATACATTCTCCTTCTCTTTGATCGTATCGTAGTGTATTTAATACTAAATTAACCATTTCTTGCTTCGTATCTAAATTCAAATTCGCGTCTGAATGGGCAATACTACTAAGACCGTATAAAATAAATCCTGAAGCTAATAATGAGTTAACAGTATTAAAAACCCCTGTTTTTACCCCTTCTTCAATCACTTGTCGAATTAATGGCTGCATTCGCGTAAATAATTTCTGTTCCAGTTGAAAATGTTGTTCCGTCTGAAACGAACTCACATTTTTATAAGGTGCTAATTTTTCGATAAATGTCCAAAATATATTTAGAGAATCTTTCATCTTTTGCATGACAGATCGTTCATTAGAAATAAGTATTTCTTCAATTAACTTCATATTTTTCACAATAAAATCATTTAATACTTCATCAACAAAATTCTCTTTAGACTTGAAGTAATAATAAAATAAGCCCGTTGCTACACCAGCATGATTCACAACATCTTTTATGCCAAATCCTTTCATACCATTTTTCATATATAGTTCAAATCCAATATCCATTAACTCTTGCCTTCTTATATCTGGTTCTTTTGATATTCTTTTCATACGTCATCTCCTAGTATGTTTTCTCTGCGACTGAATCTGATTCAATCATAAACGACTGAACTATATTCAGTCAATATTCGTTTCCACAAAAAAGAGTAATCCCAAGAAATATACATCTAACCTTAGACTTATCAAAAAAGTTAGATCATATAACTTAAGACTACTCAATTTCATTAAACACATATTTTCTTTTCAAATCAATTTCACTTTAGTTTAACCTCACCATTTCTGTCTCTACAATCATTTGAGGAAGCGTCTTTTGAATTATTTCCTCTAATACATAAAGAGCTTCATTCACATAGCCACCCTCAAAACCCTCTAAAGGCTCAGGTAACTCATCTTCATCTAAAATAAAATATTCTCCGCTTGGAAGTACCAAAATATCAATAATTAAGTCTTCAAATGAAACTAGTTCGTCTGTTATTTGCGTATTTTTTACAACATTAAAATAAGAGCCTAAATACATTCCATTTTGATCTCTCCATATGTATAAATTGTACGGACGATCTTCCCAGTAGTATGCAATGGTGTAACTTCCTTTTGGGATTGCTAAACTCGTACTATGTGTAGTCATTGTAAATGAATACTGAACCTCATGAAATAACACGATACTTTGCAACTGCTTTTCAAGTAATAAGCAAGTGTGATCTACTACGGTCGAGTCATACCTGATTTTTCTTTCTACAATTTTACTTTTAAGTGTTAGTAATTTATTCATTCTTTTTTTCCCCTTATGCTATTTCTAATCTTAATTATATCCATTTATATAGCGATAAAGAAGTGTTTGGTCTCCAATTACACAATAAAAACTCCCTCTTATTTAGAAGGAGTTTTTCACTGTCCATGTTTCAATTTCTCTGTTACCACATCATAAAAGTTCCGTTCCTCATCAACATTTAAGTGAACACGACTTACTGTTTTAGAAAATCCATATAACAATTGTGCTTTCACTGGCTCTTTTAGCGTTATTTCAAATGTTGGAGGTTCCTTTATAAATTCCATCACCGTTGCGTCAAGAACTTCTTTCTCTTTTTTTAAAGGTTCGCCTTTATAAAACGCAATTTTATCTATTTGTGAAAATGGTAAAACAATTTTCTTTCCTAATCCAATTTGAATAATTATTTTTTCTTTCGCAACAATAATTGGATTTTTACGCATTGCTTGTATTTCAGCTAAAAAATAAAACATTGCATATACGTTTAAAATAAGTAACACCCATGCTACTACTGGATTCCATTGATGAAACAAATAATGAAAACCGATACTTTCTATTAAGGTCGCATGGATGATCATGATATATACACCTATTGCACCAGTCTTTTTGTGATATGAGTATACGGATTCACCTTCTGATACTTTTTCACGCCACGATAAAAATGCATAATAGATTAACTTACACTCCGTTACAATAATATCTATTAATTTATTTCTTTTCATAGTAGCGTCAAACGCAGCATCAATTGCATAAGAAAATGAAGAATACTCACTTTTATATTCTTTATATTTTTTTATTATGGTAGGAAGCTTTCTAACAATTTTATATAGAAGGAATAACTCTAAACATACAAAAGCAATTTCTCCTGCTACTATAATATAAGAAACGTATGAAAAAGCTTGTAAATAATCCCTTGGAATAATAAATCTTGCAAATATATAACCAGCTATTACAACAGGAAATATATACGTTAACGAGTATCTTTTTCGAATAATAAAGAAATACGTAATGACCGGAATTACAAACATGCAATCTAATAATGATCCAAGAACAACTTCTTTCGGAGTAGTTGGTACAATCGGAAGAGCATATAATAAATAGTTTGATAACAAGATTAAAGATACGAGTCCAATCCAGATACTTTTTCGCCTTAGCGAAAGTGTGACATTCGTACGTCCACTCCTCTATTTAAAAACCTCGTTTAAATGGTCTTTATAAAATGAAATAGCACGTTCAAATTCTTTAACTTCTTCTACTTTTACGACTGTTTCAAGTAGTAATTTCATCGCGGATTCATGATCGTTTACATTATATTTTGCTAATGACAAAAATACTTTCATCACATCGTTATCTGGAAACTGCTGTAAACCTGTTTCTAAAACAGTAATTGCTTTGTCATACTCCCCTATACAACGATATGTACTACCAAGGCCGATATATGCGCCGCAAAGTGACTCACCTTCAAGACCGTTTGCAATTGCCTGTTCATAGTATGGCATAGCTTCTGTTTCAAGACCCATTACATCATGTATCCAGGCACATTGATAAAGTACTTCTGCATCTCTCGTAAAGTTTGTTAATCCAATGAGTATCTCTTTAGACTGCGCATATTTCTTTTCTTTCCGGAGTTTAATAGCTTGCTTTAATAAATGTTCCATAGAATTCACTCCTCACCAATTATTCTATGTATCCATTTTGAATGTTTAACGTTTGTGTAAAAGTAAAATTCCCATAAATTAAAGTTTCGCTTACCTATATATACTATGCGGATTTACTCTTATCCAAATACTTAAAATTAAAAAGCAGTAATGTGATTACATAGTACTTCTAACCTTTTGACAATTTCTTTCGCTGTTTCATCTTTCCCATTACATAGCTTCCCTTTCCCGTCTTGTCCAATTACGTAGTGTACTGCTCCGCGCGAATATAAAGAATGTGGTGAATTCGCAATTATTATACTCGCCTTTGCTTCTTCCATTCTATTTTTTGCTCTTTCAAACAGTTCTTCTTCATTTACATCACTTTCAAGCTTAAAGCCTACGAGCACTGTTTCTGGATCCCACTTTTTTATTTGTTTTAATACTTTCGGCGCCTTTTGAAAATGAATAATTGGCGCTATATCACTTGAAATTTTTCCATTCATATCAAGAACATTCCCATCTTGATCACAAATCTTGTCCACAATCCAATCTGATCCAGCCGCTGCCATAATGACTGCATCAACCTTTTCATGCGTAATGATACTTTTCATTTTATCTTGTAAATCAACAATTCCTTCAAATGGGTGTAATTCTAATTGATTATTTATATCGTTTGGTTTCTCGGCAAAATAACCGTGTAAATATATAACATGCGCTCCTTTACTTATAAGCTCTTCAGCAATTATTCTTCCAATTGTTCCTTTTGCCATATTCGTATGACCACGCACTTGGTCCCATTTTTCTAAACAACCACCACTTGTAATTAATACCTTTTTCCCCTTCATTGTAACCATCCCTTACTGATTTTTCTTACGAAACCATTCTGTCCCAAAGTCAACGATATCTCGTTGTTTCATAAGACGACACTTTGCGTTTCCTATTTTCCCCATTGTTACAGTACCTTTTTGCTCAAACGCCACTCCGATTTCTACAAACTTATCAGAATCGTAATCCATATCCACAAACTCTTTCCATACTCTTTCACTATTTTCTATAATAGGTGCCCCCACTTTAATTAACTCACATGCACCAGAACGTACTTCAGATAAATGTACAGACGTGTTGGAATCATAGCCAACACCAATTAATAATATGTACCCGTCTAAATCATATATTTTTCTTAGTGGAGATTCCTCTCCTAAACTCATCGATAGTGACTGATTTATCGTTATTTCTTCTGCGTGTTTTCCCCATGCAGCAAAACTCCCTAATGGATGATTGCTACGAACTACATTCGGATATGTACGAAAACATTCAACTATTTCCCCCATGCCTCTTGTTGGTGTTATTCGTGGGTCATACGCTGGGACATTATCACGGATAATCTGCCACCAGTCTTCAGGTACAGGCGGTCTTGACCAATGTTTCGGATCGGATAAATCTGAAGATTGCGTTGGCATAATGATTGTTCCTTCTTTTGTAACAACTTTCATTAATGCTTCAACTACCGCAACCGCTCCACCAGATATCCAGCCGATAGAACTTAGCGAAGAATGCACAATAACCGTCATCCCTTTTTCTAACCCTAATTTTCTTAAATCATTTGTAATTGTTTTGATTGTATTTGGCAATTGTGTACTTGCCACTATGTCATTCATTTTCACGATTGTTCCCCCATTTTATTTTAAACTACTACATACATATATTATCATATTTTTCTTAATTTTTAACTTAATCATTTTTATCTACGTAAAAAATGGTAATATATTGATTTTATATAACAAAAGAAGAAACATAAAGGCGTTACATCCAAACAATAATAACACTATATAGAAACAAAGAGCTCATCAAAAATGATAAGCTCTTTGTTTCATTTACCCTTCAATTGTAACCCCTGTAAACATCGATAAGTTTCCTGTTATTTTCTCACCTACACGTAAAAATAACCCTGCGGCTCTTCCGCTTATGCAGTGTGACCCAATTAATAGTTTACCGGTATATGGACCATCCCATGTGTCAATTGTATAGTCAGGCATTTCTATATATTGCTGATATATTTTCCGTTGTTCAAAGTAATACTCTGTTTTATCTTCAGCTAATAGTTCATCATTTTTGTATATAGATACCCCTCCGCCTTCACGGCCGTATAAAGGTTTAGAAACATATGATTCATTTTTTTCTATAAATGGTTTATTTGTAAAATATGTTGGTAGGAAGTATTTCTGAATGATTCCTCGATCTTCTTCCTCAAAAAAAACTTCTTCTTCGTAAAGTTGCCAAATTAATGCGAGTATACTTTTATTTTGCATAAGAAAAGCAGCCGGTGGATTAATGATTTTCACTCTTCCTTGCGCTATATGATCTAAAAACTGGAGTCCAATTCTTTTCCCGTTTTTATCAGTATCTGAAACTAAATATTCAATTGGATATAGTCTATATAAATAATGGATTCGTTCACCATTTGGCGTATATATACCATCATCTGCAACGACGATATCTTGTATTCCTATATAATCTGTTGATTGATCTAAACAATAGTTTCTTAAAAACTGTACTGTTTGATGGTCTTCCTCGTGCCAATCATAACTAGTAAAATATATTGTTTCTCTAGGATTTATACTATAGTCATGTTTAATTTGTTGCCATGCCTGCACTATATGCTCTTCTATATGGTTTGGATGACTTACATCATGATAACGACACAACACTTCATTAGCGACAGACGGTTCTAAATAACCTGTTGGTGTATCACAATTTACTTCTATTAACTTTATATCTTCACCGTTTACGATAAAGTCAAATCTTGTAAAATATGAAAACAAACCAGTATGTTTCATTCTCGCAATTTCCCACGTTTCAGCTGGGAATCCTAGTTTTTGAAAATCTTCTGTCGTATTTACAATATATTGATACGTTCTATATAACACGTACATGATTTCTTCTGTCGCTTTTGAAATAGCAGTATATGTGTTTACTGCCATACGATACATCCCTGTTGCCATATATTGGTTCCATTCATCATTCTCTAATAGACTCGGCCAAGTAAATCCATTCCGACCAGCCTCTTCTGCAAGAGAAAACCATACTTTCATATACTCTTTCTGTTCTTGTTCTGTATACATGGTTCTATTATCCTTTCATATTATGATCCAGCTGGCGCTTTTGCGTTCCCAATTCCACTGGAACCAGAATTCACTTTTGGTGTTTGTGTCGTAGATGATTTCGGCGTATTTGTATCTGGCGTCACTTTATTTGTTGGATTTGGCTGTTGTTTATTTAAATCCACTTTATTGGAAGAGTTGTTGTTACTGTTAGTTCCACCGTAATACCCTCCACCACCGCTGCCACCAGTTCTACGTTCGTCTTTTTCACGATATGGAATAACATTATTTGCATACGGTTTCTTCATTACATTTGGTTTTGCTGTAAAATTCATATTTGAAGTTCTGCTTGCTAATAAATATCCTGCTACGAATGGAAGTATCGGTAAATGTGAGTTTTCATGATACGATGAAAATGACGGATTAAATTCCTTACATAACTCATCATTTTCTACATTTTCATTAGTAGGAGTTTTATCATCACAATTTAAATTTTCTTGTTCATTCCCTTGCTTTGCACCATCTGTTTTAACAGCAGTACTTTCTTTCTGTGCAGTTTCTTCTTCATAATCACCACAGCCAGTTAATAAAAAAGATGACACCCCTATTGAAGTAGCAATTTTTATAAATTTACTTTTATCCATTCTCATGTGTTATACACCTAATTTCTTTTATCTATATTTTTCCAGATAACTTTATTATATAATGTAAATATTAATGTTTTCAAACTAAACATTTTATGCACATTTGCATCTTTTGCTTTTTATTCCCTAAATAAAAACGAACTATTATTATATTATACATACTATAATAAATTAAAAGACGACCTAATACTCGGATCGTCTTTTAATTTATTTATTTTTATATACTAAACGTCTCAATAAAATCTCTAATGGTCCATTGAGATTATTTTTTTCCATTATTGTAGCTAATATGACAGAAGATATCCAAATACTTATAGCTATCAATGCAGCGAGAGTGATACTTACATACCCTCCTAAATCAAATGCTACAGGTGATAAAAGTATAACAAGCAGTGCCTCATTCAAAACAAAAAATGTTAATGAACGCTTTCCTAAAGCGATCAATGCAAGGCTAAAGTACCCTAGATTTTTTAATTTACTCCCTATTATTCCGAAACCTGTTGCATATGCTAATCCTCCAACAATTCCAGTTACAATATGGATTCCATTTATCATTCCAGCTGCAAATACACTTGGATACCATATAGTCCCTACAAAAGATAGTGGCAAAGCACCTACTAAGGAAATTGATAATCCTATAATTGTTATAAAATATAATTTTTTCAAATGTTGCTCTGGTTTTATTAGTAACCGATATTTAGCAATCCACAAACCAAGAATTACAGAAGGAATTATCGGGAACATAACATGGATGAGAACAGGTATAACAGGAAAGAAAAGTAATCGTAACATGGTAGTACTAAGATACGTGTCTTTTGCTGAAACATCTGGTGAAAAACCGTAAACGCCTATTGCTTGCATATTAAATCCCCATATTATTGGAATAAAAATGATATACAATATAGTGATAATCGTAAATGTTCGAATTGATGTTTTCATTTTACACTTTAATAGTGGACTAACAAGAATCCCCGCTACACCATAGGCCATAAGAATATCTTGCCCACCAATTAAGACCGCTAACACAATCCCGAACAGTATTAAATACAAAGAGCGTCTTCTTACTATTTTTACAGCCTGATTTTCATCTATCCCTTTTGATATTTGCCCTTCAAGCGCTAGAACCAAACCGTATCCTAATAATACGGCAAACATTGCCCGTGCACGGTTATCAATTATGAATATACCAAAAAGGTTTACAATTTGATCAAAGAAATTACCGCTTTCCACCCTATGCATAATTCCAGGATCTGCAGCATATAAGTAAAGCGGTGCATGAGCAAGTACGATTAATAGTAACATTGTACCCCTTGCTAAATCTAATGAGACTGCACGCTTCTTATCAATTGTTCCATTACTTATAGATTTACTCATATTTTGCTTCCTTCCTTAGCATCAACTAAACATTTCGACCTTTCTTACATTTTTGCCAAAAACGAATAACTAGCTACTATTAAAATTAGAACAGATAAAGTGAAACTTGAATCAGTGGAGGTTTTGTGCATCCTCCACTGATTATAAGCCCGTACCAATCGGGCATTTATGGGCTGCAAGGCTTCCAACTAACTAACTTCCTTACTCCAGCCGAATTTTAATGTGGGAGCTTTACTACCCACCAATAGCGAGATAAATAAAAAACGAACTATTTCTTCAAATCGTCTTCCGGATATTATATTCTAAGATTATTTCATTATGTTTTATTTTTAAAATACAAATGAAATCTTTCTATCCCCGGGTATTTTTCTCCTAAACTTTTAACCTTAAAACCAATTTTCTTATAAAATTCTACTGCCTCTTTATCTGTCTCTGCTTCTACATAAGTCAATTGATGTATTCTTACTACTTCCCTTATCATTTGCAACGCAATTCCTTTTTTACGATATTGTGGAGCGACTGCTATGTGGCAAATTTCCGCTTTATTTGCGCCGAATATTTCAATACCTATACAAGCCTTTTCTTCATATTTATACAATGTGCCTGTATTCCTTTCATAAAATACAACTGCTTTCTTTAAGCTAGTTTCACTTGGTCCAACTGCATACTGTAGTACATTTAAAATGGGATCTTTCTCAATTTGTTCAACGTGTCGCAAATTCATATCTTCATTCCTTTCTATGAAAAAAGATTAGCTCTTTATATAAAGAGCTAATCTCATTACGCAGTTATTTTTTCTTCTTTCTTCACAACGACCGCTACATAACTATGTAGTATCATTCCAACAATAACGAGGCTCATGCCGATCCAAGATAAAGATGACGGAATTGGCGCAGATAGCAAGATAAGTTCTCCTACTAGCGCAAATAAAACTTCACCAGACTGAGTTGCTTCTACTGTTGCTAGTTTTTGTGGATCATCTTTTACAAGATCTGTCGCAAAGAAGAATAGTACGGTCGCGATTAAACCTGAACTAACAGCTACAATAAAACATTGAAAAACTTGGCTACTTGACGGTAGTCCGCCTGTTGATACTTCATAACCAGATAGTAAAAACCAAAATGGTAAGCTTGCTAATGTCATACCGAGAACTCGCTGAAATACATCTAATTCCCCTTTACAAACTTGCATCATTTTTCGATTTCCAAGAGGATACGCAAACGCTGCAATAAGTACAGGAACGACACATAAAACGGTTTCACGAATACCTAATGAAGAAGCATGTTCTACTTGCATAAGTACAACGCCGCATAAAATAATACCCGACATAACTAATTCCTTCATTGGAAGTTTTTTATGTAATGGATCTACTGCAAAAAATGGTGTTAACAAAATCCCTGCGACGATCGTAATTTGCCATGTTGAGGCAACAAGCCAACCAGGTCCAAAAGCTCCGGCAAAACTAAGTGGTGCATAGAAGAGACCAAATCCAACGATACTCCACACTAACCATTCTTTCGGATTATTTTTCATATATTGAAAGAGTTGCTTTAAGTTCCCTCTATACATGACAATAAGTAAAAGCATTGGAACCATAAAGTAATACCGTAATGATGCACTCCAAATCCAGCTTCCACCTTCTAAGTCCATCGCCCGGTTTAAAACGAAGGTAAAGGCAAAGAAAAATGATGCCAATATTCCTATGACAATTGCTTTCATTATAAAACCCCTTGTTTAGTTTCTTCTTATACTATACAACAAATTAAATATAATTAAAATTCGAAATGTTTATCTCGCATGTATTCTAGCTCTAAATCGTTTTCTTAACTGACTAATATGAGCCTGATGGTACCGATTATGATCAGCTATATGCCATATCCCCCACCTTATAGTCGCATTTTCTCCCTTTTCGTAAAAAACTTCTCGTGTTAAATCCTTTTCTGTTAGTTTCATACATTCCTCATATAACATATGTTGCACATCTTCATAATCTTGCATTACTTGTTGCAACGTCTGTTTTCTTAAACTTGGCAGTTCTCCTACTTCATTTAACATAGGTCCATATATATTATTCAGTGTCTGTGGAACTTCCACTCCTTTTAAACGATACACCCAGTGTAAATCAACCACCGCTAAATGCTGAAGTAGCTGTCCTGTACTATTTTCATTATTTTCTGACCCTTTAAAGGACAGTTCTTTCTCATCAGTACCTTCTACTAACTTTTGCAATCGTTTAAATGTATCAGTAACCATCGCATATAGAATCGCTACTTGCCGGTTCATATTTTTTTCTAAACGGAGATCTTTCATACTAAACTCCCTCTCTTAAAAGAACAACACCATATGTTCATCATCACTATACACACCATTCATCTTTATAGCCCTCTTTTCAATCCCATACGTTTTAAAGCCCATTGATTCATACAACTTCTTTGCTGGCACGTTTGTGGACACAACACCTAAAGTCAATTGTTCCAAGTCCATTTCTTTTGCTCTTTCAATTGCCTTGCGTATTAACTCACGTGCAAGGCCACTTCTTCGATTGCTTGCATCTACATACATCGCAACGATATAACCTTTATGTTTATACGCCTCTTTTTCCTCTGTTAGTAAAGTGACAACGCCAACTAATTTCTGACCCTCATTAAAAGCACCGAATGTATAACTAGTAGTAGCTGTTAAATTACTTTCCACTCGCTTAATAGGATTTTCCTGACGAATCGCCTCTTCATAAGTTGTTACAAATGCCTCTGGGTTTACTTGTAATGCTTGTAAACGTAAATCCCAATATTTTTTCGCATCTTCTTTCGCAAGTAATCGAATCATATTACTCCAGCCTCTTTAAGTTAACATAATAATTTTATAATAAACCATTTAAAGATTTGTATTCTTCTCTTAACATACTATAACGATAACGATGAATGAACTTCCCTTGACGTAATCGATCATTTCTCATTAGTCCTTCACAAACAAAACCTGCCTTTTCATAACTCTTTCTAGCTTGAAAATTATCTTCATCTACACGTAGCCAAACTTTTTCTAATTTAAATGCAAAGAATGCTTGATATAACATACTATATAGGGCTGCTATTCCATACCCTTTACCCCAGTATTCTTTATTACCAATCGCGATTCCCAGTTCTGCATTTTTATTTGTTTTATCAAAGTTTTTAAGATCTACCCATCCAATATGTATGCCGTTCTCTGCAGTGATGGCTCTTTGTTCATAACCATTTTTTCGATTTATACATGCTTCAATCCATTTTTTCGTATCTTCACGAGTGAACGGTGGATATTGATCTGGTACAACTAAATACTTTGTGACTTTTGTATCTAATGACCATTGATATCGATCTTCTACATCATCTAGTGTCAGTTCTCTTAATTGAACGAATGGAACATTCATTGCGCTATCCCCTTTTTTATTTTCCTATAGAAAATCCTTCGAATATTCTGCCTCCATACTGTTCTAGCGTTTTTTCTACAAAAGTAATTAATTTTCTTTTTTCTCCCGTTGTATAAAAATGATCGAACGCCGCTACAAATTGGTCTGCGTATTGTTCATCATATTTTCTAAGTACCCTAATAAACCATTTTGAATTTCCAAGCCAGCTACCATTTACCCTTAATACATATTCATGTAATAATTCAGCTAATAAATTAGCGATAAATAATTCTTCTTCTCTTTTTGATGCACCAATAAAATCATCCAAAGTATCTGTAATAAAATAACGTTTTTGCTTCATCGTTTCTTCGGACCATTTAGCAGGTCCTTTATTTAGTAAATCATTTGCTTCTCTTTTTAATTTCTCAATCATTTCATTGTCACCTTTTAATACAATCCCCTCTGAAACTAATTGTGGCAATGAAGGTCTCCCGCGATCACAATCCATTTTAAAAAAGGTTTTATACGTTTCAAAATTATGTACAAACACTTCAACAGGCCATCCATTACTATAGAAAGATTCTCGATAACAAGACGTTAAACTATGATCAACTATTACAATGTCCAGATCAGATGTTTTTGTCGCTTCTCCTCTTGCAACGCTTCCTCCAAGTAAAGCTACATCACAATTCGGAAATTGTGATGTAATTATGCTTTTTGCCGCTTCCATTGCTTTCATAACCGTTCCCCTTTTCTTATTTCACTTTCTTTTTTTCAGCTCTTTCTCTCGCTTTTTTTATATACGGTTCTGCGTCTGGTGTTTTGCATGATGTTGCCCCGTGATCAACCTGTACTTTTCCAATTTCACGTGCAATTTCAATCGCTTTTCGCTCTAAGTGTTCATTACGAATACCTATCGCAATTAAAGCACTATTCATCGCTTCTTTTTTTCTATTTTTTTCATTATGTATATTTGCTTTAATTTCTTCTAAATACGGTGAAAAGAAATCATCATATAACGTTTTATTTTTAATCGCTATATTTGCTAATAAAGACCAACCTGCTCTTCCAATCCATTCATCATCAGATTTTGCCCATTCTTCCATTCTTTCTATCGCAATTGGCGACGTACAAATAGCCGTCATCAAAACGTCCATTAAACAATAATAATCAACTTCCTGTACCCATTTATTTAGCAGTTCTGTCGTAACTTCCTTTGGATCTAATACCATTGTTGCTAAAGTCATTGCATCCATATTTTTTGTTTCCCATAATAAAATTGCTAAATCATGATCTTTTTTTATCTTCTTTTTTAACAATTTTAAATTGGCAAAACTAACTCCGAATAGTGGCTCTTTCGCTCCGTGATTTTTATACGTTTTACAATTTTGTTCTGTTCCATATTCCTCTAGTTGCTGCATTACTTCCTCAAGTAACATATATCCACCTCTTTAACTTTTATGTTGACTTCATATATATATATACGATACATTCTACATTACTTTTTAGTTTTCCTATATTTATTTTTTAAATACGGTATGTGAAATTTTATAGTTCTACAAATAACTAAAACACCCACGAAAAACCTGTACATTTTACATATACAGGTTTTCATTTTATCCATTTCCCATGGTGTAAGAAATAGACTATGAAAGCACTTTTATTTGTTTAATTCTCTCTTTATTTTTTGTAAGCTCTTTACATCTGACCACTCTTCTATAGAGCCTGCGTCCGGAAAAACTGTAACTACATTAAAATTCGTACCTTTTTCTTTTCCAATTTTTTTAGCGGCTAATAAATTCGCTGCCGCAGACGTTCCTATTTTCATACCAGTTTCATTATAAAAACGTGCCATTTCATACAAGGTTTCTTCATATGAATAAGTCCATTTTTTTTCTATCAAATTATCTTCCTGTTCTATGAAATGTTGTTTCCTCCCTAAGCCGAACCCACCTGAACCAGCATATTTCTTTAAATCATTTGGTGGTTGTTCGGAACCATAAGGCAATTCAGCAGGCATTACTAAATGTAGCTCAACATTTTTTGTATAATTCTTTACTGCTTTATAGACCCCCATTAGAGTTCCACCAGTACCAGCAGATGCTACCCATGCGTGTATTGGTTTTCCGTTCATTTGCGCAATAATTTCTTGGCCTGTACCTTCTATATGACTTGATAGATTTGCATTATTATAATGTTGGAATAAAAAGTATAACTCGGGTTTTTGTTTGCTAATCTCAATTGCCTTTTCAATTACTGCGTAAAAACCCATACATTTATCAACTAAAATCACGTTAGCTCTATAATGCTCAAGTTCATTTAATAGTGATTTACCAGTTCCGGAACTTAAAACTAACGTACATTGAATTCCTAAATAATAACAAATACGCCCGATTGATCTCGCTAAGCTTCCACCACTATATTCTAAAATAGATTGTTTTTTGTCCGCTTCTTGTAAATATTTTTGAATCATTCCAAGTGCTGCTCTATCCTTAATCGATCCTGTAGGGTTGTGCCATTCACATTTAGCATAGATAGAAAGATCCTTCGTTTCTTCGCATTCTAATTTCATGAGAGGTGTATTCCCAACATTTTTAGCAAACTCATCAAAATGCTTTAATGTCATACTTCTATATCTCCTTCATAAATCATATTTATTATATTTTTTTAGCCAAAATACTTTTTACATTTTCAATACTCTCTTAACTAAATCTTCTTATATAAAAATCCCTACAATGCTGTAGGGATTTATGTCTAAATCATTTTGTTACACTCCTTACATACGAAAAGAGCTTCTTTATTCAAATGCATTCATAAGCACAATTCTCCAACCATCTGGATCCTCTATTGTGGTACCTTTCTCTAGCCAATACGGATTTTCTGGTTCCACCTCATGGTAGCCCATATTACTTAATCGATTCACTATTTTTTCAATTTCATCTTTATTAGGCATATAAAAAACTAGTAAATTATCTTTTGTTGGTGCCGGACATGGACTTCCATTAACATGCGTTGTAAACTCCAAATGATACTCGGCATCCGGTAATCCAAACATAACTCCATCATATCCTTCATGATTGTGAAATTCTCCTATACGCTTTAACCCTAACCCCGTCTCATAAAAGCTTATAACTTCTTCAAACTTATCTGTTGGTCTTGCAATTCTAAATTGAACCCAATTCTTCATGCAAATCTCCTCCTTTTCATTTTCCAAAGCTTTATAGTAATCATTATAGGTTACATATATTTCCTTTAACATCCCTCATTAGTGTGAGAACTGCCTAAGTTGAAAGACCTATTAGTTTATAAATAGTAGGACTTTAGTATTAAATTCATATAGAATTAATTATAAAAATATAGAGATAAAATAACTATCCCTTCCTTAAAGAGAGTTATTTGTCATGTCAAAATCATAACAGTAGCTGTTGGCTCTGCCGGTATTGATATGACTCTTTCGTTTGTAGTTTGGGAATTCAGAGATGAAAAAACAAAGCAGTTCATCTCATGCTAGAATACGACCTACAGACTCGCTTTAATATAGGTTCAACCCATAAAGAGCCTGTATTATTAATAGAAGAATTTAATTTAATTAAATTTAATACTTGAAGAGTTTGTAAAGAAGGATTAATACGTGGCCAATCTTCATTTTAAGAGCAATAGCTATGTTAAAAGACATTAATTGGAAAGTTGCTTTAAAACAAAAATTATATACATGATATACTTAAATTCATACATAATTTTATACAAACCACTTTTCTTATATAGAAAAGTGGTTTGTATATTTCCAGAAAATTTTTGTTACAAAATCACGCTACATATTTCATTAAACTGCAACTACTCATTTTCTTTTTTCTTCTTTTGCTCCTCAGATGGCTCTTCTGTTGGATCTGGTTCTTGTTCATCCTTTTTGTTTAACTCATTATTTTTTTCTTTAGCAGGATCTTGTTTTTCATTCTTTTCCTCTTGTCTTTGCTCAGAAGGTTCCTCCGTTGGATCTGGCTCCTTTTCATCCTTTGGAGCTGGATTACACCCGATTAACAATCCTACTGTGAATATGCTCGTCATAAATATAGAAAGCATTTTTTTATAATTCAATTAAAGCACCTCCTAAAATTAATATCCCTTGTATTGTTTCCAATATATAATTCAATTTATCCAATTTTTTATGACGTTTCTTTAAAAATGACATTCCTTTAAAATCTTGCATACTTTTTGACAAACTTTCTTGCACTTGTAAAAAATTTTTTTTGCATTTCCATACCTATAATTGCTAATATAGTAGAGTAGAACTTTTATAGAGAGAAGGAAAATTATGCACAATGGAATTCGAATGACAACTTTAGTGAAAAGGGCTATGTTGATTTGCGCGGGGGTATTATTTACATACGAAGCGGCTTTAGGTTCAGCACATACTGCTCTAGCAAGTACAGAGGATGAAGCAAAATCTGTTCAACTTGTAAGTGAAATTCAATCATCTCTTGCACCGAAAGAAGCTCCAAAACAATATAATGGGCAAGTTAGAAAAGTAGCTTATTTAACATTTGATGATGGTCCTGGAAAATACACAGCTGAGCTTTTAGATATGTTAAAGAAAGAAAATGCAAAAGCAACATTCTTCCTTATTGGTTCAAATGTAAAAGCTTTCCCTGACCTTGTAAAACGCGAAGATGCTGAAGGCCACTACGTTGGGATGCACAGTATGACTCATAACTACAAAAAACTTTACACAGAAGGTCATTATGTAGATGAGATGAAGGAAGACCAAGGCTTAATCGCTGGCGTTCTAGGTAAATCGCCAGTATTAACTCGTCCATCTTACGGCTCAATGCCAGGATTAAACGAAGCGCTTCGTAACAAAGTTGTTGAGAATGGGCTAAAAGTTTGGGATTGGACAATTGATTCATTAGACTGGAGATATAACACAATGCCTGTTGACGCTGCATCAGCTAAAATTGTACAAAACGTTATTAATGGTGCAAACAAGCCAACAGAAGTTATCCTTATGCACGACATTCATCCACAATCCGTAAAAGCAGTACCTGGTATTATTAAAGGGCTGAAAGAAAAAGGATATGAATTAGAAGCCTATAATGAGAATGAACACTTCCCATTAAACTTCTGGCATGATAATCGTATGTAATGAAAAAGACTTGATTTCCTCTAGTAGGTTATTGAGTCTTTTTTATCGTTTTGGAAATTCTCTCATATAGAAAACCGGATCAAAAAGATGAATCGAAAATTAAGAAAAAGAAACGAAAAGCAAAAAAGATTGCACAAGCGACTTATACGAAATTAAAACATATATATCAAAATACAGTAAGAAATTATGGATTGAATATACAAATTCAATCCTATTTTTTATATTATCAACACTTTAGCACATATTACTCTTAAGGAGTGATATGTGTATGGATTTTCTTTCAACTGAATATTTGTCAGCCTTGCTTGCCATTATTGTAATTGATTTAGTTTTAGCGGGGGATAATGCTATTGTAATTGGATTAGCAGCAAGGCGATTACCGAAAGATCAACAAAAGAAAGTGATTATATGGGGCACCATCGGGGCAATTGCGATTAGAGCCCTCGCTACCTTAGTTGTCGTTTGGTTGTTAAAAATACCAGGGTTACTTCTAATTGGTGGTGTACTCCTTATATGGATTGCTTACAAATTAATTGCTGAAGGCAAAGATCATGATATTAAGGCAGAAGAAGGATTTTGGTCTGCTATTAAAACTATTATTATTGCTGATGCATTAATGGGTATAGACAATGTTCTTGCTGTTGCAGGAGCTGCGCATGGCAATTTCTCTTTAGTAATCATCGGGTTATTAGTTTCTATTCCTGTAGTAGTATGGGGCAGTACATTAATTTTAAAATGGGTAGATCGTTTTCCTGTCATCATTACGATTGGAGCAGCAGTTTTAGCTTATACCGCTGCGAAAATGATTGTAGACGAGAAATGGTTTGCTGCATTTTTTGAGAGTAATCCTTTAATTAAATGGGCATTCATCATTGTTATCATTTTCGGTGTAGTGTTCCTTGGAAAGATGAAGCAAAAAACTAAAGATAATACTATATAATGCCAATGTAATTTTAGTTACAAACAAAAGCGCTACTCATATGAGTAGCGCTTTTTAATATTTATTTAGCTTCCCCTTCCGGAGCCGTTTTTACCTTCGTTTTGTTTTTATCACGATTGTTATAGTTATACTTCGAACGATCTACTGGAGTGAAACCTTCTGGTGTGTAGAATCGTAATAAGTCACCATTTACGACTTGGTCAGAGTATTTTAACGAGTTTTGAACCATTTGTTCATTTTGTTTTATTTCATCTGTAAATTCTACTGGATTTCCAGTCGTTGTATCGTAGTATTTGCCGTTTAATGCAGTAACAGTTGGGCTTACGAAGTTGCCGTTACGGAACGCAACAACTTGTTTATGATCTGGTGATAATAAATCTGAACCAAATTGAACATAATTTTTTGTATCTGTTCCTAGTAAGTGTAAAAGAGTTGGAAGGACATCAATTTCACCACCGTATTGATGTTGTACGCCACCTTTCACACCTGGTACACGAACGATTAAAGGTACACGCTGTAACTGTGCATTTTCAAACGAGTTAATTTCTTTACCCATTACTTTTGACATTGCTGCGTTATGATTATCTGAAATACCGTAATGGTCTCCGTACATAACGATAATAGAATTATCGTATAAACCAGATTGTTTTAAGTAATCGATGAAACCTTTTACAGATTCGTCTAAATAACGTGCTGTTTGGAAATACGTATCTACAGATGAGTCACCTGTGTTCGCTGGTTCAATTGTCGCTTCCTCTTTATCAATTGGATACGGGAAGTGATTCGATAACGTAATAAACTTCGTATAGAACGGTTGTTTCAATGTTTCTAATAACGGAATGGATTCATTAAAGAATGGTTTATCTTTTAATCCATAGTTTACTACATCTTTTTCATTCATATCATAGTATGAAGCATCAAAGAATTTATTAAAACCAAATGATTTATAAACATCGTCACGGTTCCAGAATGTTTTATAGTTACCGTGGAATACTGCTGATGTGTATCCTTGTTGTCCTAAAATTGCTGGTGCTGATTGATACGTATTATGAGATTTCGTTGTAAAGACAGATCCTTGTGGTAAACCAAACATTGAATTCTCTAACATAAACTCCGCATCAGATGTTTTTCCTTGTCCTGTTTGATGGAAGAAGTTATCAAAGTAAAGCGTATTCGCATCTTTTGTGAATGAGTTTAAGAATGGCGTAACTTCTTGACCATTTAATTTATAATCGATTAAGAAGTTTTGGAATGACTCTAAATGAATATAAATTACGTTCATTCCCTTTCCTTTACCGAAATACTCAGGATTTGGACTTGCGTAAGTTGATGTTAAATAATTTCTTACTTCTGTCATATTATCTCCATCAGCTAACGCTCGTTCGGTTGATGCTTTCGCACTTTGAATACCATCATAAATTGTATAGTTATATGCCCCTAAATATTTCACAATATAATTACGGTCAAATGTTCTTGTTAATAATTCAGGACGGTCAGATTCTGCAAGTCCTAAGTTAACACTGAATAATAAAATACCTGCTACAAATACTAGAGATACTTTATGTTTCGCAACACGAATTGGTTTTGGATTTGCAAATTTCGTTGCTACTAACACAATTAAAATAATTGTATCTAAGAAATATAGCGGATCATAAAGATGTAGCAACGCAATAATACTACCACCTAAATCTCCAAAGTTATTCGTTTGTGTTAATGTTGGGAACGTAATAAAATCGCTGAAAAAACGATAATATACTACGTTTGCGTATAAAAGAATCGACAATAACAAATTAATGATAATTAACCAAATATAAGATCGTTTCCCTTTTGCAAATAATGCAAGTCCTAAAAATAGAACTGCTGAACTAAGCGGATTGAAAAACAGCAAGAATTTTTGGATTGTGTTTGAAATTCCTAAATTAAATTCCGTTACATAAGCTGCATATGTTTTGAGCCAAAATAAAATAACGGCAAACAGAAAGAATCCAAAATGATTGCTTAGCACACTTTTGCTTTTTAATAAGAATTGTTTCATTTCTCCACCTCTTTTGATCATCCAAGGCTTATTTTTTTATAAGTCTGTCTCTCTATTCAATTTTTTATCTTCAAATAGATTTTATCTATTTAACTATATGAAGAATACTAGTAATTATAATTTGAAGCTAGTATTTATTCAACTATTTCTTTCCAGACATTTTGACCTTGGTTTCTATTTAACAAAATAAATTTGTAACATTCCCTGTTTTCTCCCAAGATTCATCCACTAATTATGACATCACATACTATATACCTTTATTCACTGCTTCGCAAATAAATATGTCTCCAGTTCTGGAACATTAATGTAATATAATTAAATTCATATTTGAAAGCATGTGTTTTTTTCTATGTATATTAAACCTCTTCACGTATTTCAAGTATATTCATACCTCAGCCATTCCTCTATATGCAATATCAAAATCTCTCCCCCCTTCACTAAAGCTATTGTTGAATAATTATTCATAATCCATAAAAATAATGATTATAAAAAACCCTCGCTCTCATAACGAGAGCGAGGGTTTTTTATATTTATTATTGACCTTTGTACATTGCATCTACTTGTTTTTGAAGTTCTTCATTTTCTAAGAACTCATCGTAAGTAGCCTCTTTATCGATTACACCGTTTGGCGTTACTTCGATAATGCGGTTTGCAATTGTTTGTACGAACTGATGGTCATGAGATGTGAATAACATTGTACCTTTGAATGCGATTAAGCCGTTGTTTAATGCAGTGATAGACTCAAGGTCTAAGTGGTTCGTTGGATCGTCAAGAGTGATTACGTTTGCACCACTTAACATCATTTTAGATAGCATACAACGAACTTTTTCTCCTCCAGATAGTACAGAAACGTTCTTCTTAACTTCTTCACCTGAGAATAACATACGGCCTAAGAAACCACGTAAGAAGCTTTCTGACTCATCTTGTGGAGAGAATTGGCGTAACCAATCAACTAAGTTGGAGTCACTGTTCTCAAAGTATTTAGAGTTATCTCTTGGGAAGTAAGATTGAGATGTTGTAACGCCCCATTTGAATGAACCACTATCTGGCTCCATCTCACCCATAAGGATTTTAAATAATGTTGTCATCGCAATATCGTTACGACCGATAAATGCAACTTTATCACCTTTATTTAAAGTGAAGTACACATTATCTAACACTTTTTCGCCATCAATTGTTTTAGAAAGACCTTCAACTGTTAATAAGTCATTTCCTACTTCGCGTTCTGGTGTGAAGCCAACGAATGGGTAACGACGTGATGATGGTCTAATATCATCTAATGTAATTTTATCTAAAAGTTTTTTACGAGAAGTTGCTTGTTTCGCTTTAGATGCGTTTGAGCTAAAGCGTGCAATGAAGTTTTGTAACTCTTTTACTTTCTCTTCTTTTTTCTTATTAGCATCTTGTGTTAATTTTAAAGCTAATTGGCTTGACTCATACCAGAAGTCATAGTTACCAACATAAAGTTGAATTTTACCGAAATCAAGATCAGCCATGTGCGTACAAACTTTATTTAAGAAGTGACGGTCATGGGATACAACGATTACTGTATTTTCAAAGTTCATTAAGAAGTTTTCTAACCATTGAATTGCTTTTAAGTCCAAGTGGTTGGTAGGCTCATCTAGTAATAGAATGTCCGGTTTACCGAATAATGCTTGAGCAAGTAATACTTTTACTTTCTCTGACCCAGTTAATTCTGACAATTTCTTATCATGAAGATCTTCACCAATACCAAGTCCTTTTAGTAAGATTGCAGCTTCTGACTCAGCTTCCCAACCGTTAAGCTCAGCGAACTCACCTTCAAGTTCAGCAGCCCGCATACCATCTTCATCACTAAAGTCTTCTTTCATGTAAATGGCATTTTTCTCTTGCATTACTTTGTAAAGTTGCGTGTGACCCATAATTACTGTTTCTAATACTGGAAACTCTTCATATTCGAAGTGGTTCTGTTTTAATACTGCTAGACGCTCACCCGGCGTAATATGTATATCACCTGTTGATGGTTCAATTTCTCCAGATAAAATCTTTAGAAATGTCGATTTACCAGCACCGTTCGCTCCGATTAAACCGTAGCAGTTACCTGGCGTGAATTTTATGTTAACATCTTCAAATAATTTGCGATCCGCGAAACGCAAACTAACGTTACTTACTGTAATCATTTGTGTCCTCCTACTAATACCGCTTATTTCAGCGTTTTCTCACCGATTGTCTTAAAAATCGCATATAACGACTCAATTATTGTAGACTATAGCTATTATATAGTAGAAGCTGGATGAATAGCAACGGTTGATTGCTATTCCTTTCTTTTCAAACTTGAATAAAACCTTTATTTTTAATTATATTAAAGTTACATACACACTTTAAGGTAGTTTTATTTTGAAGAAAATATTTATAATTGGAGCATTATGTTTGTCAATTACTTCCTTAACTGCATGTAGTAGTAACAATACAAAAACACCCACTGAATCAAAACAAGAGAAAAAAGAAACAAAAGTAACTGTCGATTCGATTATCACTGAGTTTAAAAATGCTGGTCTCCAAGTAGAAAATCCAACTGATCTTCCGCAAAAAGAATTTGGTAACCTTCAAAAAGAAGGAAAACGTATTGTCGTACCAGCTCTTGGTGAAGATAAAGGCGGTCGATTATTCGAAATTACAAAGAAAGAAGACCTAGAAAAAGTTAAGAAATATTACGATGAATTAGGAAACTCTGCTCCTATGTTATTCTCTCATACACACGGAAAAGGCAATTTTCTTTTACAAATGAATGGCGATATGAAAGATGAAGAGTTTGCAAAATATAAAGACGTGATGGACAAATTTATTAAATAAAAGAATCCCCTTTTAAAAGGGAATTCTTTTATTTTCTTTTGCTTAATTTCTTTGTATAACTTTTCATTTTACTCGTTAACCCTATTAAAGCAGGTAACAATATTGGCATAACAATTATAGCTAATAGTAACAACGCAACGCCAACTACGGATGCTACTTGTATAAGCGTCAATACACCTGAAGGGATTAATGCAGCAAATGTACCACCTAAAATAAGTGCCGCTGATAATACAACTCCCCCTATGTGACGAGATGCATTTACAATTTTCGTCGCTGGGTCCCCTTCTAACTCATTGTATCTCATCATTACAAAAATACTATAATCCACTCCTAAAGCGACAATCATTATGAAACTAAAGAATGGAACATTCCAGCTTAATGAATCTACATTTAAAATATGCGTACTAATTTGTTCACTTATACCTAGCGATGCAAAGTACGCTAATATTAGCGATCCAATAATAAAGATTGTGTTTAATAATGAACGTGTAATCACGATTAATACGATCGCAATTCCAATTAACATAATTGTAGCTGTACGTAAGAAATCTTGCCCATTTACTTCTTTTAAATCAACGTTTCTAGCTGTTGTTCCTCCGATTGCTGTTTTCGTATTATTTAATTCCGTCCCCTTCAAAGTACCATCTATCGTTTTATTGATTTCTTGAATAATCGGCATCGCTTCTTTTGAATATGGATTTACGTCTAAAATGATTGTCATTTTAGCAGTCTTTCTATCATGTGACATGTACGTATTCAAAGCTTTTTGGAAATCTTCTCCCTCTAAAACTTCTTTTGGAATATAAAACTTCTCAGAGCTTTTTGATTCATTTAGCTCGCCTAAATATTTCTGTGCATCATTCAGGCCGTTACTTACTTTTCCAAGTCCTTCTGTACTTTTAGATAAGCCTGATTGTAATTGCCCCATTTTTTCTTGCAAGTCTTTCAGTCCGGTTAATAGCTGGTCTTGCCCATCATTTATTTTTGTTAATCCGGTTTGTAACTCAAATGACTTGTTCGCAATTTGTTTTGAACCTGAAGCACCTTCATTTAATCCATTTTTAAGCTCAGTTGCTCCTTTTTGTAACTGATTAACTCCATTACTCATTTCTTTTAAGCCGTTATCAACTTTCAATAACGATTGATTCGCTTCTTTAAATGAACCCATAGCTGCTTTATGCTGCGTCGCTAATTCATTTAATTCTTTTGATAGTACACTTAATTGCTTTTGAGCCTCTTTAGCAATTCCTATCGTTTGCAGTATGTTCGGATCATTTACTAATTCCGGTTTCGTTTGAACAAAATTGGTCATTAACATTTCAATTTGTTCGTATCCTTTTTTCGCACCGTCAATCGCTTGAGAAATACTTCCGAAGTATTGATCGTAAGAACTTAAACCTTTTTCTAACTGTGCATAACCAGCATGCAGCTGCGACGTTGCATTAGATAATACACTTATATTTTCATTCACTGAAGTTAACCCGCTCTCAATTTGCTGTGCTCCTTGTGCACCGTCGTTTATACCATTTGATAATTGAGTTAAAGCTGTTCCTAATGCCGATACCCCATTTTTCGCCTCGTTCGTTCCATCAATTAACTTTTGAACATTTGAGAGACCGTCTGAGTCATTACCACCCATTTTATTTTTAGCATCCGTTAATCCATCATTGATTTCTTTTATGCCACCATTGGCATCTCCTAATCCTGTATTTAGTTCTCCTGCTTGTTTATTTATATATAGTTCTTTTATCTTATCTCCAGTTGGACGTGTCGGTGCATATACTTCTGAAACACCTTTAACTTTCGAAATTTTATCAGTTAACTCATCTAAAGTTTGTAGAGACGTTCCTTCATCTAATTTTTGGTTTGATTGAATCACTAACGTACTTGGTGAAGAAAAGCCAGGCGGAAAATGATCTTCTATTACGTTAATCCCCATCTTTGATTCGTACTTATTGTCTACTTCAAATAAGTCATTGTAATTAAGTGTATTAGAATATTTTAATACGAAAGGAATCGATATCACGAATACAATAATTAAAACTACAAATGGTCTTGCTACTGAGTTTTTCGCAAAGAATCCCCATAGGCGACTGTCTTCATGACCTTTAAATGTTTTAACTGGATAAAACATTCCTTTTCCTAAAAGCACCATGAAAAATGGATTTAAAGTGGTTAAAACGAGTAGTAATACTAAAACACCAATTGCTACCGCTGAGGTAGATTGATATAATTTAAAACTCGCTAAAGCAAGTGATGCAAAACCAATAAGTACCGCTATCCCGCTATACAATACAGTTTTACCTGCCGATTTAAATGTTTCTTTCGTAGCTAAAAATGCGTTTTCTTGTTTACTTAATTCTTCTTTAAATCTCGTAAATAATAAAATGTTATAGTCTGTTCCCACTCCAAACAGAACGACTACTACGAAGACTTGCGTAAAGTTTGAAAACGGAAAATTAAATTGATCTACAAGATGAGCAATAATCCCCATTGAAACTAAGTACGATACCCCAACTGTAAGAAGAGAAACAATCGGAACAACAGGTGAACGGAATACAATGATTAATACTACAAGAATGAAAATGATTGAAATAACTTCAGTCTTTTTCACCCCTTCTTGAGAAGATTTAAGAAAATCACCCGCTATTAAGTCACTTCCTGTTAAGTACGCTCTTACCTCTTTCGTTTGCACTTTTTCATGAAGATTATTTGAAATTTTCGATATTTCACCATGTTTTTTATCTATCGATATTTGCGTTAAAATAGTCGTATTATCTTTAGAAACTAATTGTTTCTCCAAGTCTTTATTATCTAAATGTGAAACAACTTCCTTTATTCCTAATTGCTCTTTTTCATTTTGCAGGGCTTCGATTATTTTTGTTATTTCCTCTTTTTGCTTAGTTGTTAAAGCTGTTTTACTTCCACTATTAAAAACAGCTATAATGTCATACTTTTCAGTCCCGTCTTTATCCATTTCTTTTATCATTTTGTCAGCAATACTACTTTGTTCTGTATTAGGAATCGTAATGTGCCCTTTTTCTTTCACTAATTTATCCATATTAGGCATCGTTACGATCATTGTAATAGTAATAACTATCCATAATAGAAAAGATAAACTTCTCCAATTTTTTAGCTTGCTCATTTTAATCATCTCCCGTTATGAAAATTGTAAGGGAATGAATATTCATTCCTACTCTTTTAAAAACACTTTTTTCGGAATGAACGTTCATTCCTATAATTCTATTAAATTATTTTTAGCTCCATTACTCTTGATAATACGGAATGAATATTCATTCCTTCTGTTGTAAAGATTTATCATCACCTGCTTTTCTTTTTCATACCCTTATCGGAATGAATGTTCATTCCTGTCCTTATAACGCTATAGAATCAAATGATTCTAATAGCATTCCAACAACTTTCTTCCAGTTCTTTTACCAACTCTTCTGTATATTCTAATTGCCCTGTTTCCATTACTTTAATTAATTTTTCAATCGGTTGATATACAATGATAATTAAAGCAATTGGTGGTAATGGACGAAGAAAACCTTTTTCGATTCCATCTTCTATCAAGTCCATAAAGAAGCCCATAAAGTCCTCGAATATTTCATTACTATGTTCATCGAGAAAATAACTATCACAGTGAGAATTTGTAAAAAGAAAAGCATCTGCATTTTGTCTCGCAAATTCAAATAAACGGTTGTACGTATGGCTAAACTGTTCACGAATATTTGCGTTGACTGGAAAATCGGTTTTTATTAACTCTGATAGTTGTAAAACACTTTTCGTAAATAAAGAATTAACAAGTGCTTCTTTATTTTCAAAATAGCGATAAATGGTACCTGCACCTACTTTTGC
Organism: Bacillus basilensis; assembly: GCF_050630465.1. NCBI lineage: Bacteria > Bacillati > Bacillota > Bacilli > Caryophanales > Bacillaceae > Bacillus > Bacillus basilensis. The sequence goes on from NZ_JBNTQO010000018.1 coordinate 62,584, forward strand.
TTTTTCAGCAATCATCGGAATTGTTGTACCATCATAACCTCGTTCTGCAAAAAGTTGTATTGCCGCATCAAAAATATCTTCTTGTTTATTTTTAGCCATTTTTTCACCTCAATTTCAGGAATGAAAATTCATTCCGTTTTTAATTATAAATTAGATGCACTAAAAGTCAAGTGTGTGACAAAGTATAGTTGCTGTTTTTAAATGAAGTTATATCGACGTTTTTCATGATATATCGACTTACCGACAAAATTTCACAATATAAGAGGAAGCTATCCCGAAATTTCACTTGGGATAGCCCACCTTCATACATGCAAATTAAAAGAAATCATAAATAAACGGCTTACGCACTGGTACTACATTCTCTAACACTCGTATTTCCTCTTCGCTTCCACTAATTAATTCTAGTTCTTTAAGTTCTAACGGACGTTTGTAGCCAAACATTATTGTAGATAATGCATTTATATCTAGTTTGATTCCATTATTCATTACTTCTTCTACAATTGTTATTTCATGATTTGCAAGCCTCACTGTTACATTATTCCACGGAGCAAATGAATCTGTAAGATGTAAGATCACTTCTTGCTGTACTTTGTTCCAGTTCAACTCATATTGTTTTAAGAACTGCTCTACATCTACAATTCTTCCCATAAAATATGGTTTTATTTCCGTCTTCACACGTGGCTCTTGCAATGTATATAACAACGGTTCGTTTTCACTTACTGTCATTTCAAGTTCTTTAATCATAGAATCATGCTGGCAAATAAAGTTCCACAGACCATTTCGTGCTTCATTATACAGTGGTACAAATTCTTCTACTGTCATTTTAGAGTCTTCTATTTTATATAACATGTAACCAGCTGCCGTTTTATTTTCATCGTAATAAGTCGCTAATGTTAAGTCATCATAGACCGCTTGTAACCACCAGTTCTTCTCTCGAACTAACATCCCGGAAAAACGTTCTGCGAATGTTTCATAAATCTTCTCCACCTCTTCTGGATGATTTTTTTTATTGAAACGTTTCACAGTTCCATTCACTGGTTTTTTCATAACTAAATCATTCTTTGTCATATGACATACGAGAAGGTTCGCACAAAGTTCCCAGCCATATTTACGGTAAAATGAAACAGCAAATGGATGTAACATCGATACTGTATATCCGTCTTTTTTCATCGTTTGAAGTGAATGTTGAAGCAATTCTTTCACATAACCACTTCTTCTATATTCTGGATACGTCGCTACCCCAGCAACGCCTCCCATTTTAAATTTTTCTTTGCCTATGTATATATGAAACGGAATTAGGTGTAGTTTTGCTGCTAACTTTTCCCCTTCCATAATACCGTATATTTCATGACTTTCCTTCATTCTTGTAAGTTGTTGCTGTAAACGTTCCTCATCTACTTTATATTGAAAAGCGTATTCTGATAAGCTTAATGCTTCTCTAAATTTATCTTCTTTTAATCGTATAACGTTCATATATTTCTCCTCCATTCCTCATTTAAATTGTATCATAATTCTAAAAATTAAAGTTCGATGAATGAAATTATATCGACTTAACGACACGAATCCAATATAAAAAAGCAGATACATTCCGTATCTGCTACTCATTACTTTATTTAGCTAACTTTTGAAGTTCTTCGAAGAATGTAGGGTATGATACACCTACTGCTTCTGCGTCTTCAATTGTTGTTTTTCCTTCTGCGATACATCCAGCAATCGCAAGCATCATTCCGATGCGGTGATCACCATAACTATTAACTGTATTCCCTTTTAGAGCTGATTTCCCGTAAATAATCATCCCGTCGTCAGTTGCTTCTATGCGAGCACCTAGTTTCGTTAATTCTGCAACAACTGTATCAATACGGTTTGTTTCTTTAACTTTTAATTCGTGCGCATCTTTAATTACTGTAATTCCTTCTGCTTGCGTTGCCGCTAAAGCGATAACAGGAATTTCATCGATTAATCTTGGAATAATATCTCCACCAATTTCGATTCCCTTTAATGAAGATGTTTCAATTGTAATATTTGCAGCTGGTTCTGATGCACCTTCGTTAATTGCTTCTACAGTAAATGTGGCACCCATTTTTTCTAATACATCAATGATGCCTGTACGTGTTGGATTCATCCCTACATTTTCTAATACTAGTTTACTATTTGGAATGATCGCACCTGCCACTAAGAAAAATGCAGCTGATGATACGTCACCTGGTACTTGAACATCTGTCGCTGTTAACTTCTGGCCACCTGCTAGTTTCACTGTTTTTCCTTCGCGAGTTACTTTAACGCCAAATGCTTCAAGCATTCTTTCCGTATGGTCGCGGGAAATATGTGGTTCTGTAACAGTTGTTACACCTTCTGCACGAATTCCTGCAAGTAAAATAGCTGACTTAACTTGTGCGCTTGCGACAGGAGAAGTATATTCAATTGCTTTTAAATCTCCGCCACGTATTGTTAATGGAGTAAATGTTCCTTCTTCGCGGCCATCAATGTTTACACCCATTTGTTTTAACGGATTTGTTACACGTTTCATCGGTCTTTTTGCGATAGATGCATCACCTTGTACGCAAGAGAAAAATGGTGTATTTGCCAAAATCCCTGACATTAAACGTATCGTTGTGCCAGAATTACCAACATCTAATACAGCTTTCGGTTCTTGTAAACCTTCTAATCCTTTACCAACTACAGTGACTTCATCACCGTTTTGCTTAATGTCTACTCCCATTTCTTTAAAACAAGAAATTGTACTTAAACAGTCTGCACCGGGCAAGAAACCTTTAATTGTCGTTTTTCCTTCTGCAATCGCGCCGAACATAACAGCGCGGTGTGAAATAGACTTATCACCCGGGATTGTAATATTGCCATTCAATCCGCTATTTACAGGTTGTATTATTCTTTCCTTCACATTTTCACCTTCTCATTTAAATTGTTTCATAAGTTTGGTATTTTTCTTCTCCAAGCGCTAGCTTTGCTTTCATACGATCTTCTTCTCTTTGGAAGCTAATACGTAATACCCCAAGTAATCCTTCACGTGCTTCTAATATTTGCAAGTTCGTAATACTAATTTCCTCGCGGGCTAAAATACTCGTAATATGAGCTAATGCCCCTACTTTATCTAAAACATCGACGTATAAGTCGTGATAGGCAGGAATTGCCCCTCTCTTTCGTACTGGTAAAGAATCACGGTATTCTTTCGCATCTGCAAAATAGTTTTGAATCTCGCCCGCATCTCCGGTAGAGACTGTATGATATAAACCTTCCATCTCAGAGATCCACTCTTTTAATAATACCATTAAATGCTCACGATTTTGCTTTACAATATCACTCCACATTTTCGGACTACTAGATGCAATGCGTGTAATGTCTTTAAAACCTCCCGCAGCAAGTTGATGAATGAGCGGATTATCTCCTGCATGTTTCTCTACTTGCTTTACTAATCCTGCCGCGATAAGGTGCGGAAAATGGCTAACAATCCCTGTTACATAATCATGTTCTTCTGTATTTAAAACAAGAAAATGCGATCCTGTTCCTTTTAACCAACACTTTAGTTCTTCCACTTGTTCACTTGGCACATGATTCATCGGTGTTAAAATGTAAAATGCATTTTCAAATAAATGCGCTTTTGCACTTTCAACTCCCGTTTTATGAGAACCTGCCATTGGATGTCCACCAATGAAAGAAACTTCCTTTGAAAACAATGCTTCCGCTTCATTCATAATCGTGCCTTTTGTACTACCAACATCAGTTACAATAACATCTTCTCGTAAACTAAATAACGCTAATTTGTGTAATAACTTCTTCGTTTCTTCAACAGGAGAAGCAAAAACAATTAAATGTGCCTCTTCACATGCATGCTGTAAATCTACTGCTATTTCATCTACTACATGTAATTCTTTTGCACGCTCTACTTGTTCTTGAAATATATCATAACCTGTTATCGTTACATCGTGCTCTTTTTTAATTGCTAATGCAAGAGAGCCTCCTATTAAACCTGTTCCAATTAATACTACATTTTTACGCATTTGCCTCATCTCGAGACTTTCTTTTTTTATTTTCAAAGTGTTGTTTTAACACTGAAATCACTCCTTCATTTTGCTCCCTTGTTCCGACTGTAATACGGACACCATTTGGGAACGGACGAATAATAAACCCTGCGTGTGCGCAAGCTTCATAAATCTCTCCACCATTTTCTACTGGCAAGAAAATGAAATTTGTTTGTGACTGATAAAATGGAATTTCATTTTCCTTACAGAAACTCTCGTATTGTCGTAAACCTTCTGTATTCACACGAACTATTTCTTCAATAAACTCGTCATCACCAAAAGCAATCGTCGCTGCTTTTTGCGCTAATGAAGATACGTTAAATGGCAAACGTACGACATTTAATTTCTCGATTAGCTCTTCCTGTCCAATCGCATATCCAACGCGGAAAGAAGCTAATCCGTACGCTTTAGAAAATGTTCTAAGTACAAGAATGTTTTTATGTTTTTCTAAAAGCGGTAATGTCTCTGGGAAATCTTTTGCTGTTACGTATTCACAGTACGCTTCATCAATGACAATTAACGTATTTTCACTAATCCCTTCAATGAATTGAGTCAATTTTCGGTCATTCACATATGTGCCTGTTGGATTGTTCGGGTTACAAATCCATACGATTTTTGTATTGTTATCTACTACTGAAGAAATTTTGTCTAAGTCGTATACACCGTTATTTAACGCAACTTCCTTCACTTCGCAACCTTCTATAATTGCATGATGGCGGTACTGCGGGAATGTTGCACCAGCCGTTATGATGTTATCTCCTGCTTTGAGTACTGCTCTGCTTATCATTTGAATGACTTCATCTAAACCACTACCGCAAAGTACTTGTTCCATTTTCACATGTAACTTATTTGCAATTGTTTGACGGAGCGTTGTAGCACCTCCGTCAGGGTATAATGCATGTTCCAACCACGATTTTTGCAACTCATCTAAAACACGTGGTGAGCAGCCGAATGGATTTTCATTCGATGCTAATTTAACAAACGAATGATCTCCGTACACTTCTTTCATTTGTTCAGGTGATTTACCTGGTTTATATGGTTGTAATGATGATAGTTGATCTTTTACTTGCATGTTAAAACCACCTTTTTATTAAAATTCTTTTGCGTATTTGTTATGTTGCGTAATGTTCTGCTGAATTAAATCCATACGATCTTTTCCGAACTGTTCGACAAGGGCATGTGCAAGTTCCCATGCTACAACAGATTCAGCTACTACACCTGCTGCTGGTACTGCGCAACTATCAGATCTTTCAATACTCGCTTGGAATGCTTCTTTCGTATCAATGTCAACGCTTGCTAACGGTTTATATAATGTAGGTATTGGCTTCATTACACCTCTTACAACAATTGGCATACCTGTTGTCATACCGCCTTCTAAACCGCCGGCATTATTCGTTTTTCTCGTATATCCTTGTTCCTCATCCCATAAAATTTCATCATGCACTTTACTGCCTGGCTGTCTTGCCGCTTCAAAGCCAACGCCAATTTCAGCACCTTTAAATGCATTAATACTCATAATCGCACCAGCAAGTTTTGCATCTAGTTTACGGTCGTAATGAACGTAGCTACCAACGCCAATTGGCATACCTTCTGCAATGACTTCAACTATACCACCGATTGAATCTCCACTACTTTTTGCGTTATCAATCGCATCCATCATCTCTTGTTCTACTTCTTTATCTAAACATCGAACTGGTGAGTTTTCAGTAATTGTTTGAATTTCTTCAATTGCTAAGTTTGAAATATGTTTTGCTTGTACTCCACCAATTTCAAGTACATGCCCTGCAATTTCTACGCCTAATTCTTTTAAAATTTGTTTCGCAACCGCACCAGCAGCTACACGAACTGTCGTTTCTCTTGCCGATGAGCGCTCTAGTACGTTTCTTATATCACGATGTCCGTATTTAATTGCTCCGTTTAAATCCGCATGTCCTGGACGTGGTTTTGTAATTGTGCGTTTCATTTCTTTACTTTCTTTTTCCGAAATTGGCTCTGCACCCATTACTTTCGTCCAATGTTTGAAATCATCATTTTTTACGATTAACGTTATCGGCGAGCCAAGTGTCACCCCATGACGAACACCACTTACAATTTCAACAGTATCGGTTTCAATTTGCATGCGTCTTCCGCGTCCATGCCCTTTTTGTCTTCTTAATAATTCTTTATTAATATGTTCCGCTGTTAATGTTAAACCTGCTGGTACACCTTCTAAAATAACTGTTAACTGCGGCCCATGTGATTCTCCAGCTGTAATGTATCTCATTTCTCTTGCCCCTTTACTATTTTTTTGTACAAAAAAGTCCCTACTGAGCGCTCAGTAGGGACGATGTTTATCGCGGTACCACCCTAGTTGTAGACTTCTTTCGTCTACCTCTCTTCTTCTTTAACGATCGTTTGACCGTCTTTCCCTCCAAAAGTTGGCGGAAAAGATGCTCCAAGGCTGTAATTCATACTTACCTTTGTACTGATTCACACCGACCATCAGCTCTCTTTAACAGGGAGATAAGCACTACTGTTTCCTCTTCAGCGCATATAATAATATGGAATTAAGATAATTTATTTTTGAATCCTTTTAACTCATCCATGAATCTATGGAATTCGGGAATATCCATTTGCTGTGCAGAATCTGATAATGCAACTGCTGGATCTGGATGTACTTCAGCCATTACTGCATCTGCACCAATTGCAAGTGCTGCTTTCGCTGTTGGTAATAATAAATCTCTACGTCCAGTTGAATGCGTAACGTCAACTATAACTGGTAAATGTGTTTCTTTCTTTAAAATCGGTACTGCTGAAATATCTAATGTGTTACGTGTTGCTCTTTCGTATGTGCGAATACCGCGCTCACATAGAATAATTTGGTCGTTACCTTGTGCAATGATGTATTCCGCTGCGTTAATGAATTCATCAATTGTTGCTGCTAAACCACGTTTTAGTAATACTGGCTTGTTAACTTTACCTACAGCTCGTAGTAAATCGAAGTTTTGCATATTACGTGCACCAACTTGAATTACATCAACGTAGTCTAATGCCATTTCAACATCGTTCGGATTTAAAATTTCACTAATGATCGCTAAGTCGAACTCATCTGCTACTTGGCGTAAAATTTGTAATCCTTCTACTCCTAAACCTTGGAAATCGTATGGAGATGTTCTCGGTTTGAAAGCACCACCGCGCATTAATTTTAATCCTTGGTCTTTCATCGCTTGCCCTACTTGGCGAACTTGCTCTAAACTTTCAACTGCACAAGGTCCCATGATGAACGTTTGTGTTCCGTTACCAATCAATTCACCTTTTACATCAACGATTGTATTTTCTTGTTTCTTTTTACGTGAAACTAGTAATGCTTTACGGTTATCATCTTCTTGTAATTCTAAGCTAGCTTTGAAGATTGTTTTGAAAATATGTTGAACTGTTGACGTTTCGAATGGTCCTTCGTTATTCTCTGCGATCATATCAAGTACTTCACGCTCACGTACTGGATCAAAACGTTTCGTACCTTGTACTTGCTTTTGTTCCCCAATTTTTTGAACGATTTCACCACGTTTGTTTAAAAGGTGTAATAGTTGTAAGTTAATTTCATCTACCTGTTTACGTAATTGATCTAATTCATGATTTGCCATTTGGAAATCCTCCTCTAATGTTTTAAAAGTATAGTAAGAGAATGAAAAATTCTCTATTTTCTGAACTGGTTAATTATACAAATTTAAAGTGGAATCGATACCTCTTCTTATTTTAAACTAATAATTAGTACAAAGACACTATCTACTAGCTAAAAAACCACTTTTTTTGTACAAAAAAGCCCTACTGAATAAATCAGTAGGGACGATATTTATCGCGGTACCACCCTAGTTGTAGACTTCTTTCGTCTACCTCTCTTCATTGTTAACGATCATCTGACCGTCTTTCCCTTCATAAAGACAAATAGTATCTTTACTACGAAAAAGATGCTCTAGGACTGTAATTCGCTCTTGTTTTTGTACTGGTTCGCACCAACCACCAGCTCTCTGTTACAGGGAAACAACAACTACTGCTTTTCCTTTCAACGCATGAATATTTAATTTTCAAGTTGGACCACTAAAATACAAAAAGTCCCTACTGAATAAATCAGTAGGGACGATATTTATCGCGGTACCACCCTAGTTGTAGACTAACTTTCCGTCTACCTCTCTTCACTGTTAACGATCAATTGACCGCTTTTTCTTCATAAAGACGAAACTATCTTTACTACGAAAAAGATGCTCCAAGACTGTAATTCATGATTATCCCTGTACTGGTTCACACCAACCACCAGCTCTCTGTTACAGTAAGACTAACCACTACTGTGATCTCTTCATTGCACTTTGTTTATTCAAATGTTTTTGAAATTGAATAAGTATGATTCGTATTATAGAACGCTTTTCAAAACACTGTCAACAACTTTTTATATATTTTTTAAAATTCCACTTTTGTCCTACATTTCTTCTTGTAAATTCTCCATAACAATTCCGATGCGAATTATCTCATTATCTATTGCATTTAATACACATTTTTCTACTCCATACCGGATTAATACTTCTTTTATTTGAATGATTTCAGCTTCAAGTAAATCGGCTTCCTGAAGCGTTTGCAGTAAAGTGAAAAAGACATTTGCATACAATTCTTTATACATTTTTATACTCTTTGTCTTTTGAAGTATTTCATTAAATAACTGTTTTAACTCTATTTGATTTCCTTTTCCATCCACGTCTGAAAACGTTTTACATATGATAGATAATCCTCTTTCTACTATTTCATCCATAAATAAAATAATACGTAAAAGCATTACATATTCTCTAGCTGTGATTTCACCCATTTTCGGTCGTTCTCGCAAAAATATACTAAGCCAAGCTGCCCAAAATTTTTGTTGTTCTTTTGCACTTAACGTTTTGACGTAATAGCATAAAAACTGCATAAATTTAATTTTATTTTCTTCATTTTCTCGTATCAGTAAAGGGTATAACCAATCTGTTTTTTGCTCCCAATACAGTACACATTTAATAAATACAAAACTAAGCCATTTCAAGAAAGCTTCCCTCGTATGCGGATGTAATACTTCCAAATGTTCTACCGCATACTTAATAAATCGCTTCATTTCTGTAAATAAAGGTAAATTTATTTGCGTGTAACATAAGCCTGCCCATGCATATTTCGTAATTTCATTTTCCTTCTTTAAATCTAAATACGGTAACAAATATTTTCGGCACCATTGCTTCTCAATATGATAAAGAAATGTAATATCTGCTACTAAACGAGCTAACATAAAATTTGTCCGTTCTGAACTAACTCTTACTTGTTCTTCAAATAAAAATAAATATTCATACACATTACGATCGTATAAATGATCATATGATAACAATTTTAATAATACAGCTGTCATTTTCCCAACAGGATGCTGGATTGATTCATTGTAAAAATCTTGTTTTCCCAGCTTAAAATCTGTATCACCTTTCATTACTTGAGGGAATACCGAAAACGCAAACCGTTTCACATTGCGTATACTATTTTCCTCTAACTCTTCTAATCGATTACTAATTTCATATAAAAAACTACTAATTAACCAATGAAAAGAAGTATTCCTAACAAATTTCTGCAATAGCGGAATAATTTTTTGGATTTGTTCATTTGTCAGTCCTCGGTTATTTCGCCACTCTCTAATACAAACAAACCATACTTCATTATTTATTTCGTGCATTCCAACTAATTGATAAGCAAATGAAATACTCCATTCTGTATTCAATTTACATGCTTTCGATAACATCTCTAAAAAATGACGTTGTTCAAAAACACCATCATGAGAAAATTGACGAACTTGTTTCATAATTTCTTCGTCTTTCAGCTGCAATAATCCATCAGCAGTTACATTACAAGTAATACTTTGTTCTGTAGTCTCTTTCTTTTGTACACTGTATCGCTCAGAATGAAAGTGAGGATGTTTTTGCTTCATTAACTCATAACCTTTCGCCGTAGATGGACTATTCGAATCGCAAGTGAATAATAAATCTAAGACTAAACAAACATCAAATGTCCTCTCCTCTGCAAGGTCCTTCAGTATAATTTGAACGACTTCTTCCTTTGTTTTTTCTAAAGAGAGTGCGAAATGATTTTTTATTAGTTGAAAAACTTCGTGTTTATACGTGACATCTAAAAGAATACCTTCCTGTAACAACCATTTCATTTTCTCATCGGCGCCAACAAATATATTTTTATTCATCGCATCAATTGCAATTCGTTTTTGAAGTATGCTGCTTGCTTCTATCATTTCTGTAATATAATAATTTGCTTTTTGCTCATTGTTTTCACATAAATAGGCTAAACATTCTTTTACAATTTGAATTAAAAATGCAAGATCATTTTGCTGGAATTCTTTTTCCACATTTTCCTTATCCCTTTTCTTCAGTGCCATTTGCCTTAGTGATAACATTCGCATCTTCTCTATTCCCATCATCATAATTGGAACGGCGTAATAGGAAATATGCGGTTTCATCTTCTCATTCCAAATTTGCTCCACATAAGAAAAGGTAGACACTGGTAAACGACTCGATTCCTCAAGTTCTATTGATTCTTGCGTATCATTTCCCCATCTTCTTTCTCGCTTCAATTTAAGTTTTCCGTCCAAAATAAACGTTAGTAACAATAAAGCAATCTCTTTATGCTCAGGGAAAGAACATTTTTGCAGTAAGTTAGATATTTTTTCAATTGATTTACTATCTTTTTCAGCTGTTTCTAATAAAAGGAGTGTCCATCTTGCAAACAATAACGGATCCATTTTCATTTTCGTTTCGTTTAAGTAGCTACAAATTGTCCTCCATAATAAAGGAGATATTTTAGAATGATTTTTAAAAATTAATTGAAATAATTCTTTTTGATGACTAAAAAGAAATTGTTCCACTAACCATTCTGCAAGTAATTCATCTACCTCATTATAGTTTGATGTAACTAAGAATAAATTTTGTAATTTCCCTTCTGCTTCAAGCCATTCCACCCATTCATAATCGTGAGCAAATTCAACAAAGTAGCGGACCGTTTCAATTTTTTTAATTGACTGTTTTATGTATGATAATTGTTCCTGCTCTACTGAAGGTGGAACTGTTACAATGTCACGAATTCGCATTCGTTTTGTAATATAGTTATCCCCCATTAATTCCGCCCATCGCTTCACTGCTTTAACAAGAGATTGATGATTATTACCTTTATTCGGATATACAATCGGCCGTATTCCCAAATGCTCCCAGTGGTACGTATTTTCCCCTTGTGCGACAAATGCATAACGCCTTGTACTTGGTGGTAAACCAGTCGCTAAATATTTCATTACTGGATCATTATGACTATACCCAACGAATAAAACGGTATAATTCGAGAATAAATCAACTAAAAATCTTCTTGCCCACCCTTCCGTTAAGTAAGCCCTTCCAAAATCACCATCTGTTAAAATTAACGCTTCTTTCTCTTGTTCTATATTGCCATGTATGTAAGCGAGTCCTTTAAACGCTCTACCTGTAGGTAACGCAGGTGCGTAATATACGTTTAATTCTCTATTCATTTCTTTCATCGCAGTTGTAAAATGTCGATCAAAATTTGTCGTTACAATGCGGACTTCTGTATCTACAGGAAACAACCTCGGAATTGCATAATGAAGCGGATTCGGTTTTGACTTTTCTATATGAACTAGGTCTCTTGCAACTTGATGTACATCTTTTGTTTTCGCTATTTTACCAAGATAATAATCATGCGGTTCTGTTATTTCACGCGTTTCTACATATAACGTTTTCGCAATTTCATCAACAAGATCATCAAAATTCGGTAAGTTTGATTTCCCTTTCATAGAAACTCCCGCTCCAACAAATAATACTAACTTTCCTTGTTCAAGATGATCAATTAACTCATCTGGAATTTCTACTTCTGAAGTAATCCACACCCAGGATTCCCCCTTACCTAAAAATGTCATATACTCTCATTTTACTATAACATTTTTTCTTTGTTTTTTTAATATTTAGACAAAAAATCAAACGTGAAAAAATTTTATATAATTATATTCGTTACAATGTATGAACTCCTGATTTTATTGTAAAACTATGTATAAATCGGAGGTGTAAATATTGAATGGTTTTACTGTAGTACTAATCAAGTTTATATCGTGCATTATCGCATTTAGTATTGGACTCGCTTTATTTTTCCCAGCAACTTTCGTCCAAATTATTTCGTTCAGTCTCTTCGTTACAATCGTATCTTATATGTTCGTTGATAAAATTATTTTAAATCGAATTGGCAATACTGGTGCCATTATGTCGGATTTTTTACTAACATATTTAAGCGTATGGATTTTCGGTAATATTTTATTAGACAACTATATGCAAATTGCATGGGGAAGCATCCTTTCCGCGATTGTCTTCACATTATCAGAAGTAATCGTTCATCGCTTCTCTGGCTCCCACACAAGGCACCACAACGATAATATTCATATTAATCGACGATTTGCATATGGTACGGAGTTTGCGGAAGAACAGAATATATTGGATAAAGATAAGAAGAAGTAAAATTTTGATGCAGGAGCGCCCTTTTTAATTATGTGGTGCTCCTGTTTTACGTTATCATTATGATATGTGAAATAATATCGACTTGCCGACATTATTTCACATTATTGCTTCTAATAAAAAACTGCCTCTTATTTAGAGACAGTCACATTCAAATCTTTTAACGCAACAACATCAACAAACGCTCCAAACACTACGTTATGATGTTTCACAATGTCTTCAGCTCGTAGCACTTCTGTATTAAACGTACTATGTGCATCACTCACTAACGTTACTTTATACCCTTCACTAAACGCTCTTCGCGTTGTCGTATCCACACAGTACTCTGTTTGCATTCCTGAAATAATAACCTGTTCAATTCCTTTTTCTTGTAACACCTCGTTTAAGTTTGTATTATGGAATGAATCTGGTGTTGTCTTTTCAACAACGAGATCCCCTTCTTGCGGTGCAATTGCCGCATGAACCTTCCAGCCATCTGTACCTTTTTCTAACGGGTGATCTTTTGGTCCGTTATGTTGGACATAAATAACTGGAATATCCTTTGAACGACATTCCCCAATAAGTCCTTGCAATATTTCTAAAAACTTCTCCCCATTATGTACTGGCATTCCTGCTGTATACATACCTGCTTGCACATCGATTACGATTAATGCTTTTTTCATTTTACACAACTCCCTTTGTTTGTATAAGCCATTGCATAATCATTATAAGTGTTTAAATTCCACCATCCAACAATCTTCTAATATCCCCTCATACAGTTCATGTTCCTTTAAAATCTTTACTTTTTTAAATCCGCATTTTTCATAACACTTTATCGCACGTTCATTATTAACTTTCGGGTCCATTGCGATTACTTCTGCTCCCTCATTCTCCATAATATATGTAATTGCTGCCTGAACGAGTTTAGTTCCAATTCCTTTCCCCCAACAGGCCGGTTCTCCAATAAATTGGTCCCTTCCCCATACATTTTGTGATTCTTTATAGCCATATAACGCTTTCCACTCTGAATCAACTGGGTACATTTGTATGTAACCAATCGGAACGGTATCAAATTCTAGTAAACATCTTTTTTCATTACTGTTTGGACTATGTATAAAATGATCAAGCACTTTTTCTACAGATTGCAGGTTATCTCGCCCTTCGTAATACTGCAGTACTTCTGGGTCTGTTAACCATTTTGAAATGATTGGTGCATCCTCTTCTATTACGTACCTAACCGATACATTATCTTTTTGAAATAGCATATAGTACCTCTTTTTAATTATTTATATTTTTTCTTGTTGTGAAATCTTTAATTGCCCCTAGATAGCGCAAACCATGTCCGTTTCCATATAGATTGTGCATTTTTTATGTATCAGCCATCTAGCATGCTACTTTAAATATCCATCATATTGATTATACACTTTCTTCGTTTTATTTGTTAAAATTTTCTATATAATCAATATTGTTTGGGGAATACATTATGTCTAATCCTATACTTAAATCAACTTTAATCATTCTTAGAGGAAACTCGGCAAGTGGTAAAACAACAATCGCAAAGCAACTACAAGAACATTTCGGACAAGGCACACTTTTAGTATCTCAGGATGTTGTCCGTAGAGATATGCTTAGAGTACACGACACGATGGGTAATTTATCACATGATTTACTATTTGAAATTACGAAGTACGGAAAAGGAAAATGTGAGTTTGTTATTTTAGAAGGTATTTTAAACAGTCGTAGATACGGAGAAATGTTGAAAGAATTAATACATTATTTTGAAGGAAACGCTTATACATACTACTTCGATTTATCATTAGAGGAAACTATTCGACGACATAATACAAGAGAAAAACGGCATGAATTCAGTGAGGATTCATTACTAAAATGGTATAATCCGCACGATATAATTTAAGTTGCTAGAGAAACTATTTTTACAGATAACTTCACGCAAAAAGATATATTTGATGCGATTCTTAATGATGTTATGGTACGAAAATAAGACCGACAGAATATGTCAGTCTTATTTTCATTATGTTATATACTATATTTATTATAGAATTTTCACTTTAACAGTTTGTCTTCCCCAATTCATAGCTTTACTTTTTGACCCCATTAAAACATCAATACGATTACCTTTAATTGCACTTCCGGTATCTCCAGCGATTGCTTCTCCATAACCTTCTACCCATACTTTAGATCCTAATGGAATTACTTTCGGGTCAACTGCGATAATTCTCATATTCGGATTATCCGTTAAATCATGCCCCATCGCAGTTAAAACGCGTCCACCATATGTACCATTTTCACTTGGATCAGCAGTATAAGCTGTCGCTACTACCGTTAATTCACGTTTACCAGACTGCGTGTTATTTTTAGACTGTTCTTTTTCCTTTATCGCTTCTCGTTCTTTCTCTTCTTCCTTTGCTTTGGCTATCTCTTGTGCTTTTGCTTCTTCCTTAGCCTTGGCTATTTCTCGTGCCTTTGCTTCTTCCTTAGCCTTTGCTATTTCTTGCGCTTTCACTTCTTCCTTAGGCTTTGCTACTTCTTGTACTTTTACTTCTTCCTTAGGCTTTGCTACTTCTTGTACTTTTACTTCTTCCTTAGGCTTTGCTACTTCTTGTACTTTCACTTCTTCCTTAGGCTTTGCTATTTCTTGCGCTTTCACTTCTTCCTTAGGCTTTGCTACTTCTTGTACTTTCACTTCTTCCTTAGGCTTTGCTACTTCTTGTACTTTCACTTCTTCCTTAGGCTTTGTTACTTCTTGTACTTTCACTTCTTCCTTAGGTTTTATTGTTTCTTTTGCCTTTGTTATCTTCTGTGTTTTAGCTTCTTCCTTAGCTTTAACCGTTTTTTGTACTTTCGTTACTTGCTTCGTTTTCTCGTCAGCCTTTTTTTCAATTGGTGCTTTACTTGATAAGAACGAAACATTTACATAAGCTGTTTTTCCCTTATACTCAAATTGTAGCCATCCATCTTTTACTTGGTTCGTTGATTCAATTACATCATCTTTTTTCAGTCTGCCAAGAATTTTTGATTCTGTGTTTGATTCAGAACGTACATTTAACAAATCTGCTGTTACATGGTAAATATCTTTTGTAAACTCCGAGCTTACAAATACTTCTTTACCATTCAACTCAATTTTTGACCAGCCATCTTCAGTATTTATGACTTTTAATTCTTCCCCGTTTTTTACTTTTTCGACAACTTTTGATTCCGTAGTCGGTTTTTCACGTACGTTGAGTACATCTGCTGTTACGATTGTTTCTGCAGTAGCAGTTGTAGTAAATGCTCCCAATCCGAAAACAGTTGCTGTTGCTGCGCCAATTACTTTTTTCATATTAGCCTCCATTATATTTTTTTGAATTCTATCAAATGCTTTCGTAAAAATAATAAAATTTAATATCATACCAAAACATTTGCAACAGATATATTAATACGACTTAATATACTGTTATTAAAACTCCTTACTCCAATACTATCAAATTCTTATTTTTAATTCTATATATTATAACTTTCCATATCTCCTATAAACGTTCTATCCCCCTCTTCACAATTAATAGTTGTCTTATAATTCCTAAAACGAATGTAACCTTAATAAAATCAGCAATGCACATATGACATATTTCAATTTATATTTTCAGCTTGTTTCAAATAAAAAAGTGATGGCACAAATTACTGAACGGGCTATTTCGTTAGAAGAAGCGCAAACTGACTTTAAAAAATTGATAAACCGTAGTGAAAAGCATCAACTATTCGGTTCTTATAAAGTGTATGATTCTATTACAAATATATATATTGGACTCGGCCACATTACATTAAGTGAGGAGAATGAAAAAGAAGCTGAAATTGAATATATGATTTTGCCAGAACATTGGGGAACGGGCAAATTATTTACGTAAATGGTTTACATGAAGATTATGAATGTTGGCAAGCTAGTGTTCAATGTGAGGATTGGCTTGTTGTTGCTACACCTCGTAATGAAATTTCCACTTGGATTCCCGATGGATTTAAAAAAATAGCTAATGGCGTATTCCCATTAGCTATTTTTATTTTGAAGAAACACTAGCAAAGCCTCTCATTTCCAATCTTCCAGCTAAACCATCTCCCATGCCCTTCTGTTTCTCCAACCGTTTCACGATATTCGTTTCCGTTAATATAATAATTAATATGCAGGTCCCGGTCCCACATGTTGTTATATAGGTGGAATATATCACGTTTTGCACCGATTTCTTGGATTTGTTTTTCTAACTTATGTTTTACTTGTTCAGGTATTTGATTTGCGACGTGTGTATGGAAAATACAGATAATAGCATCGCTACTTATTCGTTCAATAATAGATGGTAATAGCTCTACACCGTCTCCTTCTATTAATTGAACAGATTTATTTTTTACTAAAGATGCAGCTTGGTCAAACAGTTCAAGCCTTTCTTTATGTTCTGGCCAAATAAGTGCACGTAGCCATAAATAATCTTCGTTACTATGTAAATCATTTACATGTAAATCTAGTCCGATTCTTTCTACAACAGGTGGACTTTCTTTTAATAAATGAGGCACATTCTTCCCTCTTATTTCAGAAGTTACATGTACATTCGAATTTATATTTCCGTATGTTTCATCTGTTCCGTACGAATAGCTATATTGATCCCAGAATAGTTGTAATCCAGAACTTGTCCCAATTTCAATTAACGCTAACGGTTTGTTCACTTTATTAAATATGTAACTGAAACTTGGATATAAATATGCACATCTTCTTACTTCATTCGTTTGAACAAGTTTCGTTTGTAATAACGTAATAATTTCTTCTCTGTACATTTTACAGAAATCTTTAAAATGATGAAAAGCTTGGTCTAAATCCGTATTAGCATGTTCAACTAAGCTACTATAATACGTTTTTAAATGATGTTCTTTTCCTGCTAGTAATAAATGGTGTACTGCACCTAATAATAAGTTTGGGACTGGTTGACCTGCTTGAGCGTAGGAAGATAGTGTAAGTACTTCCTCATCTTCAGCTATTTTTATCGCTAAGTATTCATATAAGTCACTTGATCCTTTACATTCCTTTATTGAAAAATTTCGAAATAAGTTTGCGATTTGTTCTTGTGTACGCATCTGTATCCCTCCTTTTAATTTTACAGAATAATCATACAATTAAAGGGGCAAAAATCCCATAAAAAGGTATCCTTTCTACCCATTTTTGGATATGTAAGCTTTTTCGAGATAATTTCAAACTATAATTTTTTTCTATTTACCACCTTAAAAGAGCTTGTTAAATCAGATTTTTGGCGAATAAAACGTTAAATAGTTTAAAATTATCAGATAACACTAGATATTTTAGTCTATTAATTATTATAATAGAGTATGAGATGGTTATACAATTGAGACAAAAAAGGTAAATACCTAGGTGGGGCCTAGGCGGTGTTTTCTTTTTACGGCTTAGATACAGTAAACACCTACTCTTTTTTGCCAATATAGGGGATGGAGAGATTATCATGAGCAACATGCAGCAAAAAACAGACGTTATCTTAATTGGTGCAGGAATTATGAGTGCAACGTTAGGCTCATTACTAAAAGAATTAGCACCTGAATGGGAAATTAAAGTTTTTGAAAAACTCGCAAGTGCCGGGGAAGAAAGCTCTAATGAATGGAATAATGCAGGTACAGGGCATTCTGCGCTATGCGAACTGAACTATACTTCCGAAAAATCTGACGGATCTATAGATATTAGTAAGGCTGTAAAAGTGAATGAGCAATTCCAGCTTTCAAGACAATTTTGGGCATATCTTGTAAAAAGTAAATTAATTCGTAATCCACAAGATTTTATTATGCCTCTACCTCATATGAGTTTAGTACAAGGTGAAAAAAATGTTGAGTTTCTAAAAAACCGTTTTGAAGCGCTTTCAAAAAACCCACTGTTTCAAGGTATGGAATTTTCCGATGCTCCTGAAACATTAAAAAAATGGCTTCCACTCATTATGGAAGGACGTACATCTAATGAATTGATGGCTGCAACGAAGATTGACTCTGGAACAGATGTTAACTTCGGTGCATTAACACGTATGTTGTTTGAGTACTTACAAACGAAAAATGTCGAGCTAAACTACAAACATAGTGTCGAAAATATTAAACGCACGAAGAATGGTTTGTGGGAAGTAAAAGTACACGATATGAATAGTGGTAAAATCGAACATCATACTGCAAAATTTGTCTTTATCGGCGGCGGTGGCGGTAGCCTACCTCTACTACAAAAGACTGGCATTCCTGAATCAAAACATATCGGTGGATTCCCAGTAAGTGGACTATTTATGGTATGTAAAAACCAAAAAGTTGTAGAACAACATCATGCGAAAGTATATGGTAAAGCTAAAGTTGGTGCTCCACCAATGTCTGTACCTCACCTTGATACGAGATATATAGACAATAAAAAAGCTTTACTATTTGGACCGTTCGCAGGGTTCTCACCTAAATTCTTAAAAACTGGCTCAAACCTTGACTTAATTGGTTCTGTAAAACCGAATAACGTCTTAACGATGTTAGCTGCTGGTGTAAAAGAAATGGGACTAACAAAATACTTAATTCAACAAGTTATGTTATCACATGAAAAACGTATGGAAGAATTACGCGAATTCATTCCGAACGCAAAAAGTGAAGATTGGGACATTGTAGTTGCTGGGCAACGTGTGCAAGTAATTAAAGATACTGATGCCGGTGGTAAAGGTACACTTCAATTCGGTACAGAAGTTGTAAGTGCAGCTGACGGCTCAATCGCTGCATTACTAGGTGCTTCACCAGGTGCATCTACTGCCGTACACGTCATGCTTGAAGTATTAGAAAAATGTTTCCCAAGCCGTATGGTAGAATGGGAAGAAAAGATTAAAGAAATGATTCCTTCTTACGGCATTTCACTAACAGAAAATCCAAGATTGTTCCAAGACCTTCACACTTCGACTGGTCGTACGCTTGGATTAAACGAAAAAGAAACTGTTCATAATTAATGCAGAAATAAAAAACGTCCGATATATTCGGACGTTTTTATTTGTCTATTAAAAATTATACTTATCAATATTATCTTTCGTAAATACAACTCTTTCTGGTAACACGATAATTCCATTCCCTTCTGCCTCATAATCATATCCTTGAATGGAGTTCGGCTCTACTTTCACTTTTCCGATTCCTTTTACTTCAAAGCTATCTCCTACTTTTAACTTCTTCCCTTTTACTACAATTTCATTTGATACATACGTTGCGAGTGCCCCTTGTTGTTTTACATCCCATAATCCGAATTGTTGTACTGTTCCTCGTTTGACATAATCACGCATAACGTTTGGTGTAGAGAAACCAGTTACAACGACTTTTTTATCCATTTTCAAGTTTTCAGCTGCTTGTGCCATTGCCGGAAGTGCCGTTGCATCTGGGCAAATGACTGCATTAATATCTGGATACGTTTTTAAAATGTTCTCCCCTACTGACAAAGACTTTTGCGCATTATTTTCACCATACTGCGTCGTTACAATTTCCCAGTTCGGATATTTCTTTTTAATAATTTCTTTCGCTTTCGTTACCCATTGGTTTTGATCCGTTACTGTTGGACTTGAATAAAAGAAGGCTACTTTTCCTTTATCTCCAATTTGTTTGGAAGTCATTTCAATTAATAAGTTAGCAAGTTGGTCTGGTGTTCCTTGGCTTATATAAAAGGAACGGTCTTTCGGATTCACATCAGAATCCCATGTTAAAACAGTCATCCCTTTTTTCTTAGCACGTTGCAGTGATTGGGATAAACCATCTACTGAAGTAGAAGAGACCATAAGTGCATCATAGTTTTGGTTAATAAAATTGTTTATATATTTTACCTGCCCTGATACGCTTGCTTCAGACGGTCCATCATATTTCACTTGTACGCCTAGTTTATCTCCCATCTCTTTTGCCCCTTCACCACCCGATGTAAAGAAGCCAACTCCAGTTAGTTTCGGAATGAATGCAAATTTCACATCATCCGCTTTTTTCTTATCTGCCGTTTGACTAGAACAAGCGATTAAACCGATTAAACAAATGCATACAATGAATACAATCCCTAGTTTTCTCTTCATGACATTTCCCCCTTATGCAAGTTCTTTCTTTTCCCCAGTGTGAATTGATGTAATTTGAAATGTCTCATAATAACTGAAAGAATAAGAATAATACCAATTACTACGTTGGATTGTTCATTTGTTAAACCCGTCATTTGCAAGCCATACTGCATGAGCCCAATAAAAATACTCGCCAGTACAGTACCGATAATGCTTCCTTTTCCCCCTGTAATAAGTGTCCCGCCTAATACGACTGCTGTAATGATTGGTAAAATTGTTTCACTTCCCATATCAGCACGTGCGGAACCGAAATAGGCAGTTAAGAAAGTTCCCCCTAATCCACCTCCAAACCCAGAAAGTATATAAGCGATAATCACTACTTTCTTCGTTTTAATCCCGGTATATTTCGCTGCATTTTCATTCGCCCCCGTTAATTTTACGTGGCGCCCATATATTGTTCGGTGAAACAATGTAGTAAATAGCATTGTTAATACGATAAGTAGCCATAATAAATTAGGTATTCCTATAAAACTACCATTTGCCAGTTGTACAAAATCCCCAGGTAAACCACTTATCCCTTCGTATCCGGAAGCGCCTGCCCCTCCTGAAATGACGAGTGCAATCCCGCCGTATAAAAACATCGTTCCGAGTGTAATGACGAGTGGTTCTACATCCGTCATTTTTATAATGAGTCCGTTTAAACCGCCTGCTAAACAACTGAATATAAGAGCAAGTATAACAGCAAACAAAATAGGTATCCCGTTCCTCCAAAGTACACCGATCAAAATCGAAGTTAGCCCCATTATTGAGCCAACCGATACGTCAATTCCTCCTGTTACAATAACGAAAGTCATTGAAATTGCTGCGATTGCTATAAACAGAAAATCATTTGTACTAAAAAGGAGATTACTAACGTTTAAGAAATCACTATTTATAAAACTAAAGAAAATGAATTCTATTAGAAGTAATACGATTAGAACACCTTCCCATCTGTAAAAATACTTCATAGATTCATTCTCCTTTCTGCTTTCCACTTTTTCATTACACTATCCAATATGATAATAAGTAGTAGTAAAAAACCTGAAATAGCATTATTCCAAAATGCTGGTATTTTTAAAAAGACGAGTGAACTACTTATCGCCTCTAAAAATAACGCTCCTAATGCAGCTCCAAATATAGAACCCGTTCCTCCTTTTAAATGAATTCCCCCTAGTACAGCAGCTGCGATAACCTGTAGTTCTATTCCGGTGCCTGTTTGATTCGGAACGAACCCAATATTCATAACAAATATACAACCAGCGAGTGCAGCACTTATGCCCGATATAATAAACGCATATATCTTCACCTTATTTACTGGTATCCCAATAAGTCTCGCACCATCTTCATTATCACCTACTGCATAGAAATATCTTCCGTATGGTACTTTCATTAAAAAGAAATATAGTAGTAGTAAAATAATAAGAACAAACCATACAGTTATCGGCAAGCCAAGAATGACGATAGATGACAGCTGCTTAAAATCGTTTGGAATATCTTCAATCCACTTCCCACCTGTGAAAATTAACATCGCACCTCTAATAATTCCTAACATGCCTAATGTCATAATAATAGCTGGTACTCGAAACTTCGCAACTCCAATACCATTTACGAAACCGATAATGGCGCCAAGTGTAATAGCAGCAAATATCGACAAGGATGCACTATATTCATTCGTTAGCAACATTCCGCAAACTGCTGCACTTAACCCCATGCTTGAACCAACTGATACATCTATATTTTTTGTAAATAGGACGAACGATTGGCCGATTGCTAACACGACTAAAATAACGCTAGATTTCATCATTAAAGATAACGAGTTAAATTGAATAAAACTAGGATTTATCATTCCTACAATAGCTATATAAATTAGTAGTAACGTTATGATAGACGTTTCGTGCATTTTTAACATGCGTTTCATTCCGCTACACCTCCGTATGCAAGGCGTGTAACTTCATCTACACTCATTTGTCCTTTTTCCAAATGAGAAATAAATTTTCCGTTTCGCATTACATATACACGATTTGCCAATTGAACAATTTCCTCAACATCTGAAGAGATTAATATTATTGCGAGTCCTTCCCTCTTCATTTTTTCTATCGTCTCATACACTTCAAGCCTTGCTTTCGCATCAATTCCACGGGTCGGCTCATCAAGAATAATAACTTTAGGATTACATGCGAGATACTTTGCAAGCACGACCTTCTGCTGATTACCTCCTGATAAAGATGCCAGTTCTTTATTCATATTCTGTACAACAATTCGGAACTGTTCTATAAACGAATTAACTAAAGCGCTTTCTTTTTCTTGATTTATAAAAAAGCGATTATTTTGCTGTAAACTTGCTGCTGCGATATTTTCTTTAACAGAAGCAATTGAGAAAATTCCATTCCTCGCCCTATCCTCTGGCACATAAACTAGTCCTTCGTCTAGTCTTTTATGCAAAGAGCATGTATCAATTGATTTTCCATCTAATAAAATAGACCCTGATTTTATAGTTTTCAACCCAAAAATCGCTTCTGCTAATTCCGTTCTGCCCGATCCAATAATTCCAGCAACACCTACAATCTCACCAGCATGTACAGTGAATGATATATTTTCGAATGCGTGACCATTTATATCAATCACTTCTAATATTTTTTTCATCCTTGTGGTCTCTTGAACTACTTCTATTTTCTCTTTCTGTTTATACCCTTTTGGTAATAGTCCCTCCATCAGCATGTCATATGTATAGTCACATACATCTCCTTGACTTACAATCATTCCATCTCGTAATATTGCTACTTTGTTAGCAATTTCAAAGATTTCTGGAAAGCGATGCGTAATATAAATCATCCCAATTCCTTTTTCTTGTAAACTTTTCATCAACACAAAAAGACTCTTAATTTCGTGAGTTGTTAATGTCGATGTTGGCTCATCTAGAATAAGAATCTCGGCTTCTCGTATTAATCCTCTAACAATTTCTACTAACTGTTGTTGCGCAATCGATAATGATCCTCCTAGTTCATTAAGGTCAATACCCCATCCTAGGCTGCTAATCAATTGCTGAATCTGTACTCTTAATTTCTTTTTCTTTTTCTTTTCTTTTAACCCGATACATATATTTTCTTCAATAGTCATATGCGGAAAAATGAGCGGTTCTTGCGGTATTAAATAAATACCTTTTCGGTGTGCTTCTGACGGATTTGAAAACTGTTGCTTCGTTCCTTGTACATACATTTCTCCATCATCATACGAATATAACCCCGTTAATATTTTCATTAATGTTGATTTCCCGGCACCATTCCCTCCAACTAAAGCGTATATATCTCCGCGCTCTACTTGAATGTTCACTTCTTTTAATACAAGTTGATTTAAAAACGCCTTATTCATTTTTTTTACTTGTAATAAAGGTGCGTTCTCCACATGATGTCACCTGCCTTTATCCCGCATTAACTGGCAGTAAAGCTCCCACCTAAAAATTCAGCTGGAGCAAAGAAGTTTGGTGGGAGATAAACTGCCAGTAAATGCCCGATTGGTTCAACTAATAATCAGTGGGGGATGAACAAAATCCCCACTGATTAAAGTTTCACTTTATCCAGAACATTTTTTGAGAAAATGATTATTTGTTCTACTTGTTTTGTAGCATTGTATATTCCTTTTTTTATATCTAGAACACTTTTTTCTAGGCATTATTAATCGTTTCAACTGGAATAAACAAAATATACAGCACATATGTTTAAGCAGTGGTCAATTGTTGAAAGGGATGAAGAGTATGACACAGCTGAACTTTGAAGAGAATTTATTAACAAAAGTAGCTTGGTACTATTATAAAGACCAATTAACACAACAGGAGATCGCTTCACTTCTTCATATTTCAAGAAATAAAGTCGTCCGGTTATTAGATAAGGCGCGAAGTGAAGGCATCGTTACATTTCATGTAAAAGGGACTGGTTTACACTGTTTGAGCATTGAACGTGACTTAATAAAAAAATTCCACTTAAAAGATGCATTCATTATCCCTACTCCAATAGACAATTATGCTACTTCCCTCGGCAAAGCTGCTGCACAGTATTTAGAAACTCAGCTCCAACAAGGCGATCTACTCGGCATAGGCTGGGGCGAAACAATTAGCAAAATGCTAGAAAACATTCATTTTGAAAGCTCTATTAACCTTTCAATCGTAACGCTAACAGGTGGAGTAAATCACTATCTCCCTAGAAAACAAAACTATTTACACTACATGCAAGGCGATCTTCACATTATTCCTACGCCGTTTCTAGCGTCTACAACCGAAATGGCACAAAGTATTCTATCAGAACCGGGTGTAAAAGATATGCTTCATGTCGCTTCACTTGCTCAAACAGCAGTTGTTGGTATTGGCGGTTTATCTCAAGATGCCACTATTGTGAAAGAAGAAAAACTTACACTACGTGAAATGACATATATTCGTAACCAAAATGGTGCTGGAGATATTTTAGGTCAGTTTTATAATACGAATGGCGATTTATTAGAGCTCCCACATCACAATCGCCTAATTGGCACGCCTCTCTCTATTCTGCGCAATATGAATCATGTCATCGGTGTTGCTGGAGGTACAGAAAAGATAGATGCAATTTATGGTGCCTTAAAAGGAAAGTTCATTCATACCTTAATTACCGATGAGGAAACTGCCCTCTCCTTATTACGAAAGGATGGTGATTGTTAATGTCCAATTTATTAGCTTTCGATGCTGGTACAGGAAGCATTCGAGCAGTTCTTTTTGATTTACATGGTAATCAAATTGCAGTAAGTCAAAAAGAATGGATTCACAAATCTGACCCTCGTTACCCAGGCTCTATGAACTTTGATGTAATAGAAAATTGGAAGCTTGTACAAGTATGCACAAAAGAGGTTCTTCAAAAAAGTAACACTCCTGCCTCTTCTATTCTTGCTATTAGCGCGACAAGTATGCGAGAAGGTTTTGTTCTATACGATCAAGATGGGCAAGAAATATGGGCTTGTGCAAATGTTGATGGACGCGCATCTGCCGAGGTTAGTGAACTAAAAGAAATTCGGTCACATCTTGAAAAAGATTTATATACAAAGTCTGGTCAAACTTTTTCATTAGGTGCTTTACCCCGCCTACTTTGGATTAAAAAACATGAACCCGACGTCTATAATAATATTCATTCTTTTACAATGTTAAACGATTGGATTTTATATAAATTAAGCGGCGTACTGCAAATTGATCCCTCAAACGGATGTACGTCTGGTATTTTTGACTTACAAAATAGAGTGTGGGATAACGATGTCGCTAAGGAGTGCGGTCTATCTTTACCATTTTCACCAACAGTAAATGAAGCTGGTACAGTAATTGGCAACGTTACAAAAGAGTGTGCAGCATTAACTGGATTACGTGAAGGAATTCCTGTCGTAGCCGGGGGTGGAGATGCTCAAATGGCATCGCTCGGAACTGGAGTCGTG
This sequence comes from Bacillus basilensis, assembly GCF_050630465.1. Lineage (NCBI taxonomy): Bacteria > Bacillati > Bacillota > Bacilli > Caryophanales > Bacillaceae > Bacillus > Bacillus basilensis. The sequence goes on from NZ_JBNTQO010000018.1 coordinate 88,699, forward strand.
AAACCGCATCAAACGTTAATATGCGGAGGTAGTTTTTGGCAACAAGAAGTGAATGTTACTGAGCCAATAACGGATCCATGTGCTGCAATTCGTATAAATTGTCACGTCGTACCTAACCTATGGCAATATGAAACGATTGCCTTTTTCCCAGGACTTGTTATGCGCTGGTTTAGAGACGCTTTTTGCCAAGAGGAAAAGAAACTTGCTGACAAACTTGGTGTAGATGCTTATGAATTATTAGAAGAACAAGCGAATGATGTACCTGTCGGCTCATATGGCATTATCCCTACTTTTTCAAACGTAATGAACTACATTTCTTGGCGTCATGCCGCACCTTCCTTTTTAAATTTAAGTTTAGACGCTGACAAATGTGGAAAAAAAGAACTGTTCCGTGCTATTGAAGAAAATGCCGCCTTTGTTACACTTGGCAACTTAAAATTAATAGAAAATCTCACAGGGACATTCCCTTCTGAAGTCGTTTTTGCTGGGGGTGCCGCTAAAGGGAAACTATGGCCACAAATTCTATCAGACGTACTCGGTATCCCTGTAAAAGTACCAGTTGTGAAAGAAGCAGCTGCTTTAGGAACTGCGATTGCTGCTGGAGTTGGTGCTGGAATATATAATTCAATGGAAGAAACCGCTGAACAGTTTGTACAGTGGGAGCACACATTCGAACCAGTTACTGAAAATCACGAACTATATAAAGAATTCTATGAAACATGGAAAACTGTATATGACAGTCAGCTCGCTTTAGCTGATAAAAGGCTCACCTCACATATGTGGATTGCGCCTGGTGCACTGTAACACATTACATAAAGGAGTGAACTGTATGTTAAAAGCGAATGAAAACGACTTCTCCTATCGCTTCGGTGATAACGGGCCGAAATATTTAATACAAGGTCCGAATATCGATCTTGGTCTTGTTGTCATTCAACCTGGACAGGAGTTTCAAAACCATTATCATACTACTTGCGAAGAGGTCTTTTATGCATTAGAAGGTGAAATAGATTTCTATGTGAATAATGAAAGAGTTCCGATTAAACAAGGTGATGTCCTGCAAGTTCGCCCTCATGAATCTCACTATCTGATTAACCATTCTGACAAACCTTTTAAAGCTGTTTTTATTAAGTCACCACATTTACCAAATAAAGATACGGTTCAAACGGAAAATCCAACATTAACGAAGGAGTGATTTCAAATGACTTGGGGATTTAAAAATCGATTAAATACTATTTTACCTGATGGCAGAGCGGTTATGTTAGCGATAGATCACGGCTACTTTTTAGGACCAATTCACGGGCTTGAACAGCCACTTGAGACCGTCAAAAACTTACTTCCTTATACAGATTCCCTCTTTTTAACGCGAGGTGTACTTAGCTCCTGTATTCCTGAAAACTGCAGCACACCGATGGTAATGCGTGTATCAGGAGGATCTACTGTCGTCGGTAAAGACTTAGCGAATGAAACAATCGTTACCCCTGTAAAAGAAGCAGTGAAACAAAATGCAATTGGCGTCGGCGTTTCTGTTTTCGTGGGATCAGACTATGAAACACAAACAGTTACAAATCTCGCAAATGTAGTTTCAGAAGCTCACGATTATGGTCTGCCAGTACTCGGCATTACCGCAGTTGCAAAAGAACTACAAAAACGAGAAGCGCGCTTTCTTGCACTCGCTTCCCGTGTATGCGTTGAAATGGGCGCTGACATTATTAAAACGTACTACTGCGAAGGATTCGAAAAAATCACAAGCACTTGCCCTGCCCCAGTCGTAATCGCTGGTGGACCAAAACTAGATTCCATTGAAGACGCATTAAACATTACGTACAATGCACTGCAAGAAGGCGCAATCGGGGTAGATATGGGCCGAAACATATGGCAATCTGAACATCCTGCTGCGATGATTCAAGCGATTCATGGTATTGTGAAGAATGGATTGAATGTGAAAGAGGCGCTGGAATTATATGATGATGTAAAAAACTAAGGTAATAGATAGACTATTACACTTAAATAAATACAAAATCAATATTTACCATAATAAGGAAAAGCCCATATGTAACATATGGGCTTTCTTTTACATTTCTTATTATTTCAAATTTGGTCAGGTCTCTACAGATCGCGTACATTCCAAACAATCTCACCGCGTTCACCAAACGTACTGTGATGCCGCTTAAATCCTATCTTCTCTAATACCCGGAAAGATGCAGTATTCCAAGCACCTACAGTTGACCAAAGTCTTTGGCGTCCCGTAGCAATCGCAGCCTCTAGCACCGCTGATGCTGCCTCTGTCGCATATCCCATGCGATGAGCACTGCGGAACAACTCGTATGCAATCTCCGGCTCTTCAAGCGTAGAACGACCGATAATTAAGCCACAGTAACCGATGAAATCGCCTTCGTCTCGTCTACGAATAGTGAGAAGAGAAATACCATTTTCAGCTGCTTTCTTGCGCTTCTCAATAAGATCGTTACGAACAGATTCAACGGTTGGCATTTCCACTCCACGTTCACCAATTAGTTCTCTAAGCCAGGCTGCATCGGATTCCTCCCACATATTCAGGTCGAGTCGTTCCGTTCTCAGCTGGAACGCCATATCTTTAAATACAGATGTCATAGCGGTAACCTCCTATTTATATCACTGTACTACTTATAATAGTTTCGTACTGTACCATATGAGAAACCTGCTAGATTCTCTAGATTTTCTTGCATCAAGATACATTATTGTTATTTTATGCATAAGTAATTCCTCTGCAAAATAGACCTTGTTATCAAACTTCATTTTAATATCAATCGTAACTTGAATTATATCAATGGTTTTCTAAATATATCGACGATTCGACACAGGATATCGATTTACCGACAATATTAGACAGCATTATTTATGAAGCACCCACTCAATTAACTCAATTGCTGCTTTAATACGGTCCTTCGTATCACCTAAAAATATTTTATTAAGTAACTCATCTAAATGAATTGGCTTATTCGGCAACGTTTGAATATACCTTAAAACAGACTCAGCTGGAGGTACTGGCTTATTATTAACAGCCCATATCCCTTCTAACAATGTCCAAGTTGACGTATGAACTATGTATGAAGCCTTTAACTCATCATTTGCTTTCAAAGCAGATTGAATTTTAATTAATGAACTATGCAACCAATGAGAAATGCCTTTCACTTTGTCGTTAGAAACACGATAGTTTTCAAATTCATATGTAGCTATTTCCTTTAACTTTTTCAACTCACCGCTTTTATCAAACAAAATTTCCCCTTCTAAAAATGAGTATAGTTCCATCGGATTGTTTTTAAAGTTTACTTGTATTAGATTAAAATCCGCACTCTTATATTCAACTAAAATATCTTCTCTCGTTTCAGAATGAAATTTCTTCTTTTGTCCGTCTTCTAAAAGAATATAGAAATCTAAATCCGAATCAGGATATGCGTCACCTCTTGCGACAAATCCGATGAGCATACATCCAGTTATCTTATCTATAGATAAGATTTCAGCTACTATTGTTTTCACTAATTTTTTATGTTGTTCATGTTTAATAAATATTTGTGCTTCTAACATTTTTAACCTCCAAACACATTATTATAGAGTTATCCGTTACCTATATATATTACTTCTCTTATCCCTTTAATCTTCTACATACTTATTCAACAATTGTCAGTTCATATACAATTGCGTCTTCACTGCTTTTTGTTTTATCTTGAATCGTTACAATATCTCCCGCTTTTATTTTCGAAGCGTTCACTACTTTTACCATCTCTGGCGGAACATATCCTCCATTGTTCTCTTTATTTAGCGGAAACCACTTTACCGATTTACTAGTTGCTTCTAAAATTTTATATTTAATTGTACCATCATATTTTATTTCACCAACAAGATCTTTTACTACTGTAGGTGTATATTTACCCTCTTCTTTTTTCAAAGAGATATGATCACCTATATCTAGGATACCGTTTCTTTTAGGCGCCTTCCATTTTGTTGAGTTTAAATCATTTAAACTTACTTTCACACTGTCTTCTTTATTTGAGCTAGCATCTTTTAGAAATATATCATTATGTTTCTTATCAATAATGATATACTCCTTCTGCTCTACTATTTTTGCACTGCTTTCACGTTTTTCTTCCTCATTCTTAGATACTTCTTCTTTCACATTATTATTACTACACGCTGATAATAATGTCGTTACTAAAGCTGCCATTATTAATATTCTTTTCACTTCATTTACCTCCATTTATAACTAAACAAATAAACATATATCACATCCATATTTTACTATAAATCAAAAAAGAGGATATTTGTTTATTAATAAACAAATATCCTCTACCTTTACATATATATTACGACTGCTGATAAGCCGCTTTCGATGATTTCACATAATAAACCGCATGATCCACATTAATAATATGATCTGGTTTTGGTTTACCACGGCTTGCTCTATGTCCAGCTAAGTGTTCTTCACTAGTTTCCCAGTTTTTCCAAGCCTCTTCAGATTCCCAGCGAATCATAACGACTACTTCTTCGTCGCCGCGTCTTACTTTTTTCACGAGAACACTTAAATCGATGAAGCCTTCAAATTTTTCAATAATTCCTTCTCCAGTGAAACGTTCTACAACTATATTTGATGTACCTTCTTTTACTGTAAATGTTTTCGTTTCAATAAACATATAATCCACTCCCTCTTTGTAATACGAATACTAGTATTCTTCTATTATAGTTGATTATGATAATTATTTTCAATTATAAAGTTTAAATTTTTTGAATCATGCTGATTTCTCTTCAATTGCCTCATCTAAAAATTTGAAATACGGAAGTAATATTCCTATTAAAGAAGTAACACATATTATTGAACCGATAATAAAGTATAGTGCTCTAACTCCCCACACCTCACTCAATATTCCTCCTAATAACACACCTAACGGCATAGCGGATCGTATGAAAAATAATCGCACTGAAAATACTTGTCCGATCATATTGTTCGGGACTGATTGTTGGCATATCGTTGTGTTATGAACATTGAAAAATGCAATACAAACACCTGCTATTACTTCAATTATTATCGCTATAACAATACTATGATTAAACCCTAAAGAAATGTATGTGAGTCCCCCTATAAACAATCCTCCAAGCATAAGTACACGCCGGCTTTTATATATTACTTTACCAACTAGTATGGATCCAACTACATAGCCAAGTGGGAATCCGGCCATAAAATAACCAAACTCCGCGTATCCAGCGGACAACTCGACTTTTATATAGGGAAGATTTGTAACCATCGTTACCCCTACTCCAAATTGCACGAAAGTCAAAAATATACAGAGCCAAACGATAATTGGTTTTGTGAAAAAATATGTAAAACCGTGAAGAAATTGTTCTAGCCACGTTTTCCGAATGGGTTGCGACGTTCTATTTTCTTTTATATAAAGTAAGAAAATGCCACTAACAAATAGACACATGCATACGAAAGCTAATGTAAGTTCTGTTCCAATTAAATGAATGACTACTCCGCCTAATACCGGCGCAAGAAACATCATAAGGCGAGTCATTCCATCAATGTACGCATTTGCATCTTGAAGTTGTTCTTTCCTTACAATGCTCGGTGTAATTGCTTGACTTGCAGGTGTATAAAGCGGTGTAATAAGTCCCACTACAATTTGAACAACATAAATGTGCCAAACTTCTATACTACCTGAAACTAGCATCACCAAAGGTAATAAGAATACGGACGCTCGTATCCATTGTGAAAAAATCATAATCCACTTCCGACTCCATTTATCAATAAATGGGCCACTTAATAATTGCAGTATGAGTGATGGGATGAAATATAATAGCCACATACTACTTAAAGCCATTTCCGATTCTGTTAACTCATATACTAGAATTGAATTACATAACGTTCCGAAACCCCCTCCTAATTCTGAGATTGCACTACCAATCCACATAAAAAAGAACGAACGATTTCTCAATACATTTTTCAATTTCATACACCAACTTTTCTCTTAAATTCCTCCCTTTATGTACATTCTTGTTGCATATTATCTATTTAAAAACGCATCTAATTCTTTCGCTAACGACTGTACTGCTTTCTTTCTTAATACATATTTCCCGTCATGTATATCCACTAACTTCGCTGCACGTAAAAGTTTCAAATGATGATGTACTGTCGATTTACCAAGTTGCAATCTTTCTGTAATTTCCTGCAATGTACGTTCTTTTTCAAACAACATTTTTACAATGCGTAATCTTGCTTCATCCCCAAGTGCTTTATGCTTTTGAACTAAAAAATAATTTGGTTCAAACGGATCTTCAGGATGAATGCTTTCATTCGCAACTGGATAATGAAGCACTTTCGTATCTTCAATATCTGCTTCAATATTCCACGGTCTATACGTCACTTGTGGAATAAGAAGTACGTGATGAACACTTGGCTCTGACATATAGTTCACTCCACCAGTGGCCCACTCGACAAACTCTTCCGGTTTCATTTTTTTATTCATTTCATTCTTTGCTTCATAGTCGCGTTTGAATATAGCAAGTATTTCTTCTTCCTCTTTCTTAATAACGCTCTCATACCAACCTGTCATAACAGCGATTAAATGGGCTTTCAGCATTCGTACATCAACATCACATATAAAACGAATATATGTAGAGAAAAACTGATGTTCTTGTGTTAGTTTCATTAGTTCATGTATTGCGGTTACGTTTCCACTTGCCGCTAAAGTTCTTTTTTCTTGGTACTTCTCTCCTAAAAACGGTAAACATATATACTTGAAATCTTCTTCTGAAAGCGAATCGATTTTAGCATGAAATTGCGATAAATCCCGAAAATCCTCTTCATACAACAACTGAAGCAACGCTTTCCACGTATTATGTTCTTCTACAAACTGTAATTGCTCTCTCATCTCTTTTGTTAATGATTGTTTAATCTCTTCCCATTCACTTTGAGACTTTTCAAGTGTATCAATTAACCTTTTATGAGTAATCGCTGCAATGCCAAGCGCGCATTCGAAAAATATCGAATATCTCATTTGAACGTTGTATGTCTCCCTCTTTCTACTCGTTACGTGAAAGACTTCCATTCCATCCCCTCCTTGTTTGTTATATATTAAATTCTATTTTTATCGAATTTATCCTTCTATATTTTTAGAATTATATTGCAACTTTAAAAAATACTTTAATCAATGAGCAAATAGAAAAAGGTTTATACTCTTTTTCATTCTGACTCAATTAAAACCTTGATTATTAAAAATAAAGTTTTTTAATGGCTCTGTTATACGTGGCATTTCCTTCTCTTGTTCAGCTATAGAGAAGGTTTATTGAAGAGAAAAGAGAATTGATTTTATTAAGAAAAATGAACAGGAGGCTATACGAATGGGAAGAAAAGAAATGTTGCAAAATGGAGTCCAACAAGTTTTTTACGAAGAAGAATGGTACCCACCAATATCAGAAGCTTTAAAGAATCTTACCGCTGAACAAGCATGTTGGCAACCAGAAGGTGCTGCCAGTAATACGATTTGGGAAAATGTGAACCATTTATTAATCTTTAAAGAGCGCCTACTTTTCCGCTTACATGAAGATGACACATTTGTTGCTCCACAAAATAATGATGAGACGTTTATCCAAGGTGGATCTAATGATGATGACGCTTGGCAGCAAACAGTGAAACGAACGCTTCAAGTACATGATGCCTTACAATCTTCATTAACATCCTTTCAAGAAGCAGAACTAGATCAACCAAAGCCTTCTCTACCAATTTGGCAACAATATATGAATATTCTTTTACACGATGCTTATCATACAGGACAAATTATACAGCTTCGGAAACTCCAAGGTTCATGGCCAACTCATCGTTCTTATTTATAAGCGATGTTTAAATTTGCTTACGCTTAACATGCAACAAAACAATTGAAAATAGCTAATTGTTTTGTAATTACTGCGATTGCTCAAAATAAAGCAAATTAAAATACATGGATCCCAAACATAATTTACATTCTTCATAACTTCTGATCATAATCCAAATTTGGAAGAATAGAGGCTTTTTTATATACAAATAATAAGCCTCAAGGAGTTGTTGACATGCATTTTATATTAAATATGTTAGGGATTTTCGTTGTCATATTAATCGTTTTTCTATGTTCGCCTAATAAAAAACAAATAAAATGGAGACCAATCGTTATTCTCATCATATTGGAGCTTTTTATTACGTGGTTTATGTTAGGCACGAAGCTCGGCAGTATTATCATTAATAAAATTGCGTCATTTTTCAGTTGGCTACTATCATGTGCGAATGAAGGTATTCGATTTGCATTTCCTTCAGCTATGGACAGTCCACACATTGATTTCTTCTTTAGTGCATTACTTCCTATCATCTTTGTTATTACTTTTTTCGATATTCTATCTTATTTCGGAATCTTAACTTGGATTATTGATAAAGTAGGTGCAATTATTTCAAAGATTTCTCGTTTACCAAAGCTAGAAAGCTTCTTTTCCATTCAAATGATGTTTTTAGGAAATACGGAAGCACTTGCGGTTGTTCGTGATCAATTATCTGTGTTAAAAGAAAATCGTTTGTTGACTTTTGGAATTATGAGTATGAGTAGCGTCAGCGGATCCATTCTCGGTGCTTATTTATCTATGGTGCCGGCAACATATATTTTCAGTGCCATTCCTTTAAACTGTATTAATGCATTAATTTTAGCCAATGTTTTAAATCCTGTCGAAGTGACGAAAGAAGATGATGTTGTATATACACCTTCAAAACATGAAAAAAAGGATTTCTTTTCTACTATTTCAAACAGTATGTTAGTCGGGATGAATATGGTTATCGTTATTTTAGCTATGGTAATTGGATATGTAGCTTTAACAGCATGTTTAAATGGGATTTTAGGATTTTTTGTAACAGGTTTAACAATTCAAAAAATCTTCTCCATTATCTTTAGTCCTTTCGCTTTTTTACTCGGTTTATCTGGCAGTGATGCTATGTATGTAGCTGAACTAATGGGGATCAAAATAACGACGAATGAATTTGTTGCAATGATGGATTTAAAATCAAACTTAAAGTCTTTACAACCGCATACGGTTGCGGTTGCAACAACATTTTTAGCTTCTTTTGCTAACTTTAGTACAGTAGGTATGATTTATGGAACTTACAATTCATTATTTGGCGGCGAAAAATCATCAGTCATCGGGAAAAATGTTTGGAAGCTTCTTGTGAGCGGAATGGCTGTTTCCTTATTAAGCGCTATGCTTGTTGGGCTATTTGTATGGTAAATAATTTTAAAATAAAAGACACCCAACCTAATTGAGTGTCTTTTATTTTTATTTTCGAATTTGTCCATTTCCACGAATCACATATTTTGCGGAAGTTAATGCTGGAAGCCCCATTGGTCCTCTTACGTGTAGCTTTTGTGTACTGATGCCAATTTCTGCTCCAAATCCGAATTCAGATCCATCAGTAAAACGAGTTGATGCATTATGATACAGCGCTGCAGCATCAACAGCTGTGAAAAATTTGCTGACGTTTTCCTCGTTTTCTGAAATAATCGCTTCAGAATGCATAGATCCATACGTATTTATGTGATGAATCGCTTCTTCTATAGAAGAAACTACTTTCACTGCCAGCGTGAGAGATAAAAATTCTGTCCCCCAGTCTTCTTCTGAAGCAAGTACAATTGAAGAATCCATTGCCAATGCTTTTTGATCACCACGTAGCTCCACGCCTCTTTCCTTCAAAGAAGAAAACAACTCGCTACCATATTGCTGTGCCCACTTCTCATGAAGTACAATCGTTTCAATCGCATTACATACAGATGGTCTCTGCGTTTTTGCATTTATAATAATATCAATTGCCATTTGCATATTCGCTGTTTCATCAATGAAAATATGACAATTTCCCGCCCCTGTTTCAAGTACTGGAACAGACGCTTCTCTCACAACAGTATCGATTAATTGTTTGCCACCTCTTGGAATAAGAACGTCTAGATAATCATTCATTGTAAACAACTGCTTTGCGCTATCTCGCATTGTATCTTCTATAAGCTGTACGCTTTCTTGAGGTAAGCTTGTTTGTTTGAGCGCCCTATGAATAACGGCAACGATCGCTTTATTAGAATGAATAGCAGAAGAACTACCACGTAATATGACTGCGTTTCCAGTTTTCAAACAAATTGTAGCAGCATCCACCGTCACATTTGGCCTTGCCTCGTAAATCATCCCGACAACACCAAGTGGTACGCGCATCTCCTGAATAGATAATCCATTTGGCCTTTCCCATGCACTTATACATTCTCCAACAGGATCACGTAATTCAATGAGCTGCTTAATCCCCTCTGTCATATCAATAATACGATTTTCAGTTAGCATAAGACGATCAAGGAGTGAATCAGAAAATCCTTTTGCCTTACCTTCTTCTATATCCCGTTTGTTTTCCTCTAAAATATAAGCTGTTTCACTTATTAATTGATTTGCAATTGCAGCAAGTGCTTCGTTTTTTTGCTCTGTAGATTTAAGCACAAGTTCTCTAGCGACTTCTTTCGCCTTCATTCCCTTTGCCAACACTTCATTCATTTTTATTTCCTCCTTTTTTGATCCCTATTCTTAAAATGAAACCCAATAATCCCTATGGATGACTTCATAACTATGCCTTTCGCCTTTTGCTTGAATATCTTGGCTTTGCATACCTTTTACATCGCTTAGTTCCTCTGCGCTATATGTGCATTGTCCTTTTCCAATCACGCGCCCTTGTTGCGTAATTACTTCCACGACTTCACCTACTCGGAAAAAGCCTGACACATTCGTAACACCTGCCGGCAGAAGACTCTTACCATGCTGAATGATAGCTGTAGCTGCTCCGGCGTCTACTTCAATTTGTCCACTAACAAGCGAATGCAAAGCGATCCATTGCTTATTCATCTTCATTTCTTTTTGAGGGGCATTTCCGACATACGTTCCATCACCTTTACCCTTCAAAACATCTATAAATTTCTCTTGTCCACGTCCTGTTCCGATAAATACACTCACACCAAGAGAGAGCGCTGTCTTTGCAGCATCGATTTTTGATTTCATACCGCCAGTCCCAAGTTTTGAGCCCGCATCCCCAGCAAGAGAAGCGATTTCTTTTGTAACTTCAGGAAGGAAATAATATTTTTTTGCATCCGTATTTTTCTGAGGATTTTTGTCATATAAACCGTTCACATCCGTAAAAATCATAAGCATATCAGCCGAAACAAGTCCGCTTACTAAAGCTGACAGCATATCATTATCACCAAACGTTAGCTCCTCTAAAGAGATAGAATCATTTTCATTAATGATTGGAAGAGCAGAACGGTTTAGTAACTCTCCTAAAGTAGCGTAAGCGTTACTATATTGTTCTTTTCTAGAAAAATCACTTCTCGTCAGCAATAGTTGCGCAGTAACGATACCATATTTACGGAATTCCTCTGTGTACGCCTGCATTAACAAACTTTGTCCGACAGCAGCAGCTGCCTGTTTTCCTTTAATTGTTACAGGTCTGCTAGGATACCCTAGGGAAGAAAAACCTGCAGCAACGGCCCCAGATGTAATTAACAAAACTTCATGCCCTTCCTCTTTCAATCGCGCCAATGCAGAAACATGATCTGAAAGTTGTTCTTTAGAAATGCCTCCGTGACTATCTGCCAAAGAACTGCTCCCAATCTTTACAACAATTCGTTGTTTTTTCACTTTTATATCCCCCAAGTCTAAAATCAAAGTTTTTTATACATTACACTTCTATTCATTCAGCTTGCAACGATTTCTATACTCATCAGTGCTGCACCTAGCCTATTTTAAGAGCAAAATAAAAATGACCGCTTCGCCCTTAATAAAATAAAAAGGACGAAACGGTCATTGTTCCGCGGTACCACCTTAATTGATATACATAGATATCCACTTGGTGCCTATAACGCAGGCGGACGCCTAAACTTTCATTTAAGACTCAGGGATAGGTTCGATACATTCTATACGAGGAATCTTTCAGCCGGTGAATTCCACTCTCTTTCGCAAGAAGACATATGTACTATTTCCCTTCAACGATTTTCAATCTAATTTTTTTATATTATGCGATATAGTTCGATTTGGTGTCAAGTGGTATTTTATAAAATAAATAGAGCGACGAGTTACTTGTATGAAATTATTGTCCAAATTAATAAAAATACAAATTGATATAACTGCAACTCATATTCATAAACATAAAACCTTAAATTATAGTGTATATATTTACAGAATGTCGAATATAATTGATTTTTATCTTTTGGTATTGCAAAAAGGAATATATTCTCTTAGAATGTTTCTTTATATTGCATGGAGATGTTATTGTTATTTTAAGATAACAATTTCAAATTGATATAATTTATTATAAAAGGAGCAAGATTGAGTTATTATGGATAAACAAATTGGATTTATCGGATGCGGAAATATGGGTATGGCCATAGTTGGCGGGATGCTAAATAAAAATATAGTGTCTTCAAATAATATCATTTGTTCAGATTTAAACACGACGAATTTAGAAAATGCTAGTGAAAAGTACGGACTAACTATAACTACTGACAACAATGAAGTCGCTAAAAATGCTGATATTTTAATTTTATCAATTAAACCAGACTTATACCCATCAGTAATTAATGAAATTAAAGAAGGGATCAAAAACGATGTTATTATCGTAACGATCGCTGCTGGAAAAAGCATCAAAAGTACAGAGGATTCTTTTGATAAGAAGTTAAAAGTTGTACGAGTAATGCCTAATACCCCTGCTCTTGTTGGAGAAGGAATGTCTGCATTATGTCCTAATGAAATGGTGACAGAAAAAGATTTAGAAGATGTGCTAAACATTTTCAATAGTTTTGGTCAATCAGAGATTGTAAGTGAAAAATTAATGGATGTTGTAACATCTGTAAGTGGTTCTTCACCAGCATACGTATATATGATTATAGAAGCGATGGCAGATGCTGCTGTACTAGATGGTATGCCAAGAAATCAAGCATATAAATTCGCTGCTCAAGCTGTGTTAGGCTCTGCAAAAATGGTACTAGAAACAGGAATACATCCAGGTGAATTAAAAGACATGGTTTGTTCTCCTGGCGGAACAACGATAGAAGCTGTAGCAACTTTAGAGGAAAAAGGCTTACGAACAGCCATCATTTCAGCTATGCAACGTTGTACACAAAAGTCTGTTGAACTATCTGGTCAAACTAAAAAATAATATTATAAAAGAGATCACGTTAGCTATAAATTCACATGAATTTAATTAGAAAATAGTGGACTACATACTACCCCATTTTCACTAAATGATAAACGGACAAACTCAAAGATACTTGAGTTTGTCCGTTTTACTTTTAATTATTTTAAAAAAATTTCATTCAAATTTTCTTTTGATTTTCTAGTTTTATCCCTTCCCTATTCCCTACTATGATTGTGCAATTTTATTAGAAATAAGTAGTTTTTCAATGCATAATGGTAACATGTCTAATAGCGTTTCAAATGCGTAATTTACATCTAGACGTTCTGTCCATTGATGTGCATCTTTTCCTACCGGTCCCATATTTAATACTGGAACGTCAAACTCTTCTAGTTCCTGAAGTGGAATGGAGTAACCTTTATCCCATAATGGCATATTGTCTACAAGTGAACTCATTGAATCTAATGGGTTCTGTAAGCCCACATAGCTCAAATCTGAAATTCCTCCAAAATAGTTTTGGTTTTCAAATGTAATATTATGATTGAAGTGTGCATACTTTTCCATTTCTCCAACTACTTCTTTAATTAACTGGTTATTGCGTGAACTTACAGCTGGATAATATGGCGGAGCAAAGAAAAGTACAATCATCGGCGCCTTTTCTTTACATAAAATAGCTAGTTTATCTACTAAATCAATCGTTACCGCACGATCATCTTTATCTTCTCTATTTTTAATAATGCTAGATTGAATTTCATCTATTTTCTTTTGTCCATGTTGTTCAATTGCATAAGCGATAAGCTCTTCATACGTTAATACATTTACTTTGAGGTTAGGTGGTATAAACGGATTATATTTAGAAAAACGATATGCATGTTTTTCATACGATTCTTCTATTTTCTCAGCTACTTTCGTTACTTTTTGACGCAGCAATGAAACGACATCTGTCATTGATTTTTCTAATAAAAACAAATTAAATAATGTGACTGCACGATGCGGAATTTGTACAGAATAATCTTCCTTTAAATCCCTCTGAAGTAAGTTAGTTGGCGGAGGACTCGCTTCCCCTTCTACAATATCACAAAGGTCTGTATTCAACTCTAATTCTGCTGTTATTAATGAAGCCATATAACTCCCATTTAAGCCTGCAAAAGGTTCACCTACATGTGTCTCTTTTCCGTAGCAAAGAAAACCAGGTAACACCTTACCAATAGAACCAGTATAAATATATTTCTTTTGGTCACCAGGATGCCTTGAAAACATAGGCTCTGAATTTAGTACCGTTTTATAATCCAAGTCATATTCTCTTGCTAAATCTAACAATCTCGGAACAGCAGCTCTCATCCCTACCGAGTTCACTTCTTCATCTGGAACAGCTAGTAAAAGAACATTCCCATCAAATCTTCCTTCACAAGCTTGCTCAATCATCGCCATTTGTAAAGCTAGACCACATTTCATGTCCATTGTTCCTCTACCAAACAGCCAATCTCCATGTTCTATATCTTCACGTACATGTTCTGGAAGTTCATCTTTATGAGCATAAAACATAGATGTTAACTTTTTAGGATTAAATGCATCTTCTTTCCACACCCCGTAATCTTGTACATCTACAACATCAAAGTGACTTACTAGAACTACAGTATTTTTCGTACTATCGCTTTTCTTTACTAGTGCTGTAACAAAATATCGTCCGTCCCCCGTCGGATTTTTTTGCAAATGATGCGTGTTTTCTTTAAAATACTGTAAATCAGATAATTGTTCCACAACAAAGTCTGGCAATATCACTTCAGCTTCTGTACCTGTAATACTAGGAATTTCAACAAGACCGCTTAATAATTGAATCAATTGTTCTTTTGATTGCCACTTTGACATATAAATCCCCCTATTTTTCCGCATTATGAAAATGAATTCCAGTATATGAATAAAAAATGACGGCAGTTATCAAAATTATAGTTCTGATGTACTGCCGATTTTTATTGATATTTCATGAGCTGCTTGTTTTACCTTACTAATAAGAAAAGATAGTCGATCATCATTAATGCGATGACTAATTAACCCAACACTTAATGCTCCTACTACTTTATGATTAAATCCGATAATAGGTGCAGCTACTGAAGCTGTCCCTTCTGTTTTTTCACCATAACTGACCGCATATCCTTCATTTCTTATCTGCTCGATTTGATTAAAAAGACTTTGCTTTTGTTCTGGTACAGAAGAAAGTAGCTGTTCTACAATATATTCCATTTCATTCTGTTTCATATTGGCAAGCATCGTTTTGTTTGCTGCGCCAATAGAAAGAGGAATTTGTTCCCCTAAGTTATCAATAACTCGAATTTTTAAAGGGCTATCAATTCTTTCAATGATAATAGAATGTGTTCCATTTGGAATGTTCAAATAAACACTTTCTTCCACTTCATAGGCCAATCGCTTCATAACTTCTCTTGCGACTGATCTGTAGTCTACCTTCTCCAATTGTCGTAATCCTATTTCCATCCACATTGGTCCAATTTTGTACTGTTTCGTCTCTGAAATTTGCGTAACTAGCCCATGCTCGATTAGAGAGTTAAGTAATCTATGCACTGTACTAACTGGGAGATGTGTTCTGTCCGCTATATCAGAAATGGCCCAATACTCTTTTTCATTAGTAGAATTTAATAACTTTATAATACTTATCGCTCGATCAATGGACTGTACCATAACTCACCTCAACTTGACTTGTAATATGTTAGTGCGCTCAATTACCTATCAATTTAACAAAAATTCAAAATGAAATCAATCTATTTATTTAATTTTCTAAAAATAAAAATATGCCACCGATAATAATTTGAAAGCGCAATCAAAAAAATATTGACTTTTCTTTTTAATTATCTGAAAATTAAAACAAGATTTCACATCACGGAATACATTCCATAATACGGAAAAACAGCAAACTTTATTCTATCAACTACGAAAGTGAGGAAAACAATGGCGCAAGTAAACAATACAAACAATGAATTAAAACGTACGATGAAAAGTAGACACTTATTCATGATTGCACTCGGTGGTGTGATTGGAACGGGGTTATTTAACGGATCTGGCTTTATTATAAGTAAAGCTGGGCCTGGTGGATCCGTACTTGCCTTTATGGCCGGTGGATTATTAATGTATCTCGTTATGCTATGTCTTGGTGAGCTTGCTGTAGCAATGCCTGTTTCTGGTTCTTTCCAGGAATATGCCACTAAGTTTATCAATCCTGCAACTGGGTTTACAATCGGATGGTTGTATTGGTTAAGCTGGGCGAATACGACCGGTCTTGAATTTACAACTGCCGGTATTACAATGCAGCGCTGGTTTCCTGATATTCCTGTATGGGTTTGGTGTTTAATATTTGGCGTTACAATATTCACTATTAACGCACTATCTGCTCGTAGTTATGCAGAAACAGAATTTTGGTTTTCAAGTATAAAAGTATCTGCCATTATTGCTTTTATTATTCTTGGTGGCGCTGCTATGTTCGGTTTTATTGATTTAAAAGGCGACGAACCAGCTCCGCTATTATCAAATTTCGTAAATCATGGTGGTTTATTCCCAAATGGACTTGCAGCTATCCTATTAACAATGGTTACAGTCAATTATTCCTTCCAAGGTACAGAACTTGTCGGAATCGCTGCAGGTGAAAGTGAAGATCCAGCAAAAACTTTACCTCGTTCTATTAGAAATATTATATGGCGAACAATGTTTTTCTTCGTCTTAGCAATTTTTGTTCTCGTTGCTTTAATTCCTTGGGAAGAAGCAGGATTAACAAAGAGCCCATTCGTTGCTGTTTTTGATAATATCGGTATTCCATATGCAGCTGATATTATGAACTTTGTTATTCTTACTGCTGTTCTTTCTGTCGCAAACTCTGGACTATACGCAGCAACTCGCATGCTTTGGTCATTATCAAAAAATGAAATGGCCCCAGCCTTTTTAAAGAAATTATCATCACGAGGAATACCTCTAAACGCTTTAATTATGACAATTGCTATTTCTGCTTTTTCTCTTTTGACAAGCGTTGTAGCTGCTGAAACAGTTTACTTATGGTTAATTTCCATTTCTGGAGTCATAACAATCATTGTTTGGATGTCAATTTGTGTTTCTCAATTCTTTTTCCGTAAACATTATTTAGCCGAAGGTGGAAAATTAGCAGACTTAAAATTCAAAACTCCACTTTATCCTCTTGTACCAATTCTTGGTTTTGGACTGTATGGCATTATATTAATAAGTCTTATCTTTATCCCAGATCAAAGACTAGGAATCTATTGCACTGTACCATTTATCATCTTTTGCTACACTTACTATCACTTTAAAGTTAAGAAAAGAATTTCTACTAACACTCATAGTGAAACTAAAACTAGCGAGACTATGTAATACCCTACTTATATAAAAGACCGCACATGGATTTCACCTCATGTGCGGTCTTTTATCATTTATCATTTTCACCTATTTTGTCGTTCCTTTATTTTCCTATACTTTTTAGAAGACGAGTCAGTGTTGCTATACTCTTTATACAAAGGATGATATCTGTATCGTTTCAACAGTAAATGCTACAATATTAGCAATTATGATTTTTTACTTTTTATAAGTTAATGATTTTCCTTACTATTACTGTTTTGATATATTGAATATATATTACTGAAAAATTTTGAAATAGACAGGAGTTATATACGATGATAAAGGGTTTCGGGGGAATATTTTGGAGAACTAAAAATATGGATGTTATAAAAAAATGGTATAGCGAAGTATTAAAAATTGAAATAGAAAATTGGAATGGGACAATAATTAAGCCCCAATTAGGAAATGAAACTATTTTTTCTTTCTTTACCGAAAATGACAATTATTTCCCGATAGAACAGCAAGTGATGTTAAATTTTGAAGTACATAATCTAAGCGAGACTATTCAGCATCTTGAGAAAATTGGCGTACCTCTTGAAAAGAAAGAAGAAATGAGTGAATTTGGAAAGTTTATTTGGATTAAAGATCCTGAAGGCCGACTAATCGAACTTTGGGAGAAATAATCGGTTATAGTCATTTTTGCTTTCATTCAACAAAGTAAGTAAAATAGCAATTCCCTGTCAGGATCAGACAACTATTATTTATACAAAGACACCCCTTTAATCAAAAATGATTAAAGGGGCGTCTTTTATATACGATTAAATTATAGTTCCGATTTCACCCGAACAGAAACATTATTTTTAATTATATTTTTGACATCTTTAAAGCTAACAAAATTGTTACTTTTCTCATCCCAAAGACGGAAACGTAGTGATTGTAAGCTTGTAGCAAGAGTAATTGTTGGTACATTTTTTAACGGAAGCGTATTATTGTGTGCCTCTTCTAGTTTATAGTTAGGTACTCTTGGGCTTAAATGGTGAACATGATGGAATCCAATATTACCAGTTAAGAATTGCAAGATTTTTGGAAGTTTATAAAATGAACTTCCTTCCACTGCCGCTTTCACATATTCCCAATCTTTATCCTCTTCAAAATAAGAATCCTCAAATGTGTGCTGTACGTAAAACAGCCAAATCCCTACTGAACCCGCTATTAAGAATATAGTACCATGTACTAACAGAAACGATTGCCACCCAATTGCCCAGCAAAGTATAGCTACTACAGCAACGATAATAATATTCGTCAAATACGTATTCATACGTTCTTTCTGTCTAGCACCTTTTCGGTTAAATCTATTTTTAAGCAAGAAAACATAAATCGGGCCTAATCCAAACATAACGAATGGATTGCGATATAAACGATATGCTAAACGAAGTCTAAATGGTGCAGCTACATATTCATCCACTGTAAGCGTCCAAATATCTCCTGTACCTCTCTTATCTAAATTACCACTTGTAGCGTGATGAATCGCATGCTCATGCCCCCATTGATCAAATGGGAATAACGTTAACACACCCATACATGTCCCTACTATTCTATTTGCACGTCGACTTTTAAAGAATGAATAATGGGTACAATCATGAAAAATAATGAAAATTCGTGTCATAAAACCAGCGGCTAACAGAGATGGAACTAATGATAACCAATAAGAAACAGACAAACTTTTATAAGCGAGGTACCATAAAATAATAAATGGCACGACTGTGTTAATAAGTTGCCACACACTTTTTTTAATCGTTGATTTTTCATACGGAGCAACTTGTTTTTTTAAATTTTTAGTATTTTCTAATGTCATTTTTCTAATTCCTTTCCTTTTTGTTGCTAATTCACATTATAGCACACTATTAGTAGTAGGTGTTAAAAGTAGATGTAATAAATATTATATACTATAAAAATCTCTTTTTTCTTACTCAATACTTACAAATTACTTACGCCCAAAATAGCGCTATAATTGGACAGTTGAAGCATTTCATTTATCAAATAAATTTCCAGTCTTTACAATTAAAACAGCGAACTTTTTTACAAGCAGAAAAGAGCTGCCATAAGTCAGTTTCACCGGCTTATGGCAGCTCCTCTTCATTTCATTTTATTTTATCGATGGATCCAAACTGCACCTGCTGACTTATCTTCAGCTTGACCTACTACTTCAAACTTCAATCCTAGTTTCGGCAACTTACGTCCTGCATCTGGAATAACACTGTTGATATACTGCTTAGAATCATCAAATTTCGAAACGCCTGGTAATCCTTTATAGTCAAAGATACCGCGAGTTGGCGAATTTACTTTCCATGCTGGCGTTTGATCAAATGAGAATGCCGCATCGGCAATTTGATAACGGGTACTGCTCTTCACAGTAGGTTGTCCGTTTAATGTTCCTACGATTGCATCTGGATGAGAATCTACTACTCCAAGGAATCCTTCGCCTGGATGAACGCCTACCCAGTTATCTGTAAAGCTTTGATCCGCATACCATACAACCATTCCTGTATTAAATACTGGACCACGTGCATATTGTAATGCAGTATCAGACCCAGCGTAATTACGCCACTCGATATAGTAGTTATGTTTTTTCTGTTCCAATCCGTTAGACACAGTAAATCCTTTTAACACCATTGCTGGCTGGCCTTCTGCATCATCAGAGAAAACAACTTTTCCATCTACAGTTAATGCTGCATTGTCTAACGCAAATCCTTTATAAGCTACTGCAATATCTGTTACATACTCAAATTGCAGTTTTACTTTCTTTCCTTTGAATTGACTTAAATCGTATGATTTATCAACCCACTTACCATCCGTTGTATCTATACCACCTTTTACATCTTTTTCGCCCATTCGATCGATACGTGTCTTCGTTCCATCTTCTGTAATCGCATTTACGTCAAGGAAATCATACTTTGCTTCCAGTTCATAAAATGTCTTATAATCAAACTTAGCATCCGTTGCAGTCGTTAAGTCAAATACTGGTGTCTCAAGTGTTGTATGAATGTCATTTCCTTTAGTGCTGTAATAAAACTTCTTACCAAATGCTGATTCGATATTTTTTATATCTTTGTCTGGCAAGTTAACACGAACGATTCCTGGTCGTTTAGATTTTGTAACACTTTGATCTAGATATGTTGCAGTACCGACTCCAGTACGAAGTTTATCATAATCTACCTCAACGATATTCGCCCAGTTCCCCTTCATATTCTTTTGGAAAAACTCTTTATTTTGTGGTGAGAAACTTGTTGGCTCTGTTCCTGCAATTTTTCCAGCCCAGCTGCCGCCGCTCATAAGGGACCATGATTCAACTGGTTCACCTTGCCCTGAGTACTTTGTATCATACTCATCTGGTAAGCCTAAATCATGACCGTACTCATGTGCAAACACACCAACCGCTCCGTCTTCAGGCTCAATTGTATAATCGTATGCAGCCATCTTTCCGCCCCAATTTGAAACAGAAGATTTTGTACCATCAATCGCATATGGCTTCGATCCTAGTTTTGAACGATGAGACCAAATTGCATCATCTTTCAATTTACCGCCGCCAGCCTCTTGGCCCACGCCAGCATGTACAACCATTAAGTGGTCAATAATTCCATCTGGCTCGTTTTTATTTCCATCACCATCTTGATCGTATTGATCAAATTGGTCATAGTCTGCTAAATTGATACCTTTTGCTACAGCTGCTTTTAATGCTTCTTTTACAAAATCCTTCGGGCCTAGGGGACCTTTGTTATCATGACCAGTTCCGGCATCCGCACCATAATCTGACGCTTTTCCTGGAACAGTAAGCCATTCCGTTACAGTTCCATCAACTGTGTAGCTTCCGCCAGATTGTTCTTCATAATACTGTTTAAATGTATTAATCTTCGATCCATCAAATAACGTAAATGGCTCATCACCAAATAACATTTTTTGATAATGTTCACGATTAAAGTCTTTAGAATACATATAACCTGGTTCTTGATCAATATTATTATGCTTAAAATCGCTAAATTCTACGAGTAAAACAAGTACTTCATCTTTTCGAACAGCTCCATTGTACTCAGCTTGTTTCGCTGGTGTAGTAGGTACTTTTCCATTTAATTTTCCTGGGTTCAATCCTACACCTTGTCCAGTTATCGGTCCTAATTCGGGCTGCTGCGCCTGTTCATTTTCCTTCATTTTTGTATCTTTTATTTTTTTCATAAAATCTGAAGCTTCTTGCGTAAGATTATCTCCGGTCAAGATTTCTTTTCCAGGGTTTTCCCCTTTCTTTTTCTCAACATATTTTTCGACAGCCTTTGATGTCTCAGCTTGTGATGCAGATTGATCAATTACTCCCCGTTGCTTCAGCGCTTCTGCCAAACGCTCCTCTGGTATTAAATGCTCATCAATTGGTGGAGATGATGGCGTCTCAGCATACGCTGCATGACTTCCAAAAGCAAACGTACTACTTAGCACTGCTGCTGATGCTAAAACTAATACAGGTTTTAACTTCTTATTCTTATTCAATGTGTTTCCTCCCCGATGGTTGCAAATTATCGTTTTTTGCCGATAGTAACATAATATTCGTTATAATACGAATATTCAATCTTTTTAAAGCGCTAAAATGTTGAGAAATATTTTTTGTAGGCTGAAAAAAATAAAATAAGTAAATTTACAGGAAGTCCACTCTAGAATTTTTGTTCCTCTTTCCTCTTTTGTTCGAGTGAAATCTCATCTACACAAAAAAAGCCAATTCCTAAGTACTAACTAAGGAATTGACATTTTTTAATGAGAATGCTTTATGAATAAACGGGTTGCTTCTTCTGGTACATAGAACTTGCCATTGCTTTCTACAACAACACTACCTAATTCATAATCTTTATTCTTAATACGAATTATATTTTTGTTAATAAATAATTGAGCTGTTACATTATTACGTTTTACTATGAGCACGGAATTTACTGCATCGGTTTTATCTATTGTTACTGTTGCCCCTTTTCGCTTAAAAGCTGATTCACTCTCTACAAATAATTTGTTTGTTATTTCTTCTAAGTTAAAACCCATTGCTTTCGCCATCGTCTTCCCAATGTCCGTGTTTTGAATCAAACCGTATGGCTTTTTAGGACCGTAAGAATATAAAAACACATCCTCACCTGTATGGCCTCCTGTTGTGAAGCCTATGTTCGCACGATTGGCCAATAATGTAGTAAGTATTGGACCTACATCCGATTTCTTTTTTGCTACTTTTACTCTTTCTTTTTCATCATAAGTTAAATTATCCAAACCGTATAATTTAGCTACATCTGCTACATTTGATAAATCAGATTTCAAATTATTTATAGTCCCCTCAAGTGTCATTTTCGATTTTTTCAATGGATCAATGTATGCAGAGACCGGCGTAGTATTATATCCTTTCGTCGTATTCATATTCCCAATAGAAATACCGCTGTTACCATGGTCAGTTAAAGCGATGAGCAGTGTATTCCCATCATTTTTTGCAAATTGCAACGCTTTTGCTACCGCTCCATCAAATGCTAATACATCACTAATCATCCCAATTGGATCATTCACATGAGCTGCCCAGTCTGGCTTACTTCCCTCTATAAATAAAAAGAAGCCATCTTTATCTTTTGATAACGTTTGAATCGCTTTTTCCGTCATTTGTGAAAGTGTTGGTTGCTCCGGATTTGTTTCTTCACGATCCATATCGAAAGCTAAGGCATTATGTGAAAAAGAACCCCAAATTTTATTAGATTTGGATTTCAATAATGCCTCTTTCGTTTCAACAAAGTCATATCCTTTATTTTGAATTACTTTTACTAAATCTTCTCCATCTTTTCGGATTCCACTATTTTTTATAGGTAGCAGTGCCGCTTTTCCCCCGCCTAATACGACATCTATATTTTGATACACTTGCTGCTCCGCAATTATGTCAAAACGCTTTCGATTGACATGATGAGCAGAAAATCCGGCCGGAGTAGCATGCTGAATTTCAGCTGTAGCAACAATTCCAGTTGCGCGACCAGTACGTTTGGCACCTTCTAAAACGTTGGCAACTGGCCGTAACTTATCCTCTTCTTTTATTGGTTTTAGGCCAGGTAAACTCATAATAGAAGGTAATACACCTACATATCCTGAATTCGATTTATTCCCCGTCGCTAAAGCTGTTGCTGCCGGGGCTGAGTCTGTTATAGCTGATTCCGCCGAATATGTATGAACTCCTCCTGTTACAATTTCATCTAATACAAGTGGTTTCCCTTTATACAAGCGAGCTAATGTGGTTGCTGAAGAACTCGTTCCGTCCATAACCATCATGATTACATTTTTCGGTTGTCGTTCTGCTTTTTTCTCTTTAGCTTCCACCGTATGATAATTCATCATACTTTCAGTACCTAACATACTTAGTGTGATTGTTCCTACTAACAGTAACTTCTTCATCTTTAAACCCAATTCCGACATTATTGCGCCTCCATTAGTTTCACATTCATTTACATACAAAGTTCTGATTTCCCTTTACTTTTCACTACCTATATATGCTTTATTAATTCCCAATTCTTATAAAGCTAACAGTAGTAACTTTCTCATTCATTTAATGTCGGTATAGTTCATCTATCTTATATAGAAGATTTTTCATTATTAACTTGTTTAACAACAAATCGCCAATCAAAATAAATAAAAATTTATTGTTAAACAATAAATTTCATGGTAAATTAATAAGATATTAAATAAATGAGGTGCTTTTTATGAAACAAGGATCAACACTCTTCTTAAAGACAGCTGTGATTCTAATGGGTATCCCTGTTCTTGCTATGTGCATTTTTTTAGTCCCTAAAATAGGAAATTTCGCTGCAGAACTATATCCTGATATTGCATATATTAAATATCTTGTATTTATCAACTTATACGCAACAGCAATACCATATTATTTTGCGCTGTATCAAACATTTAAGCTTTTAAACTATATTGACAAAAACAACGCATTCTCAGAGTTGTCTGTTACAGCTTTAAAAAATATTAAGTACAGTGCACTAGCAATTAGTGTATTATATGTATTAGGTATGCCACTTTTCTATCTTGTGGCAGAGAGAGATGATGCCCCTGGCATTATTATTATCGGAATGATTATGATTTTTGCTTCAATGGTAATCGCGGTCTTTGCTGCCGTTCTCCAAAGACTATTAAAAGATGCTATAGATATAAAATCAGAAAATGATTTAACGGTCTGAGGTGAATAATATGGCAATTATTATTAATATTGATGTAATGTTAGCGAAAAGAAAAATGAGTGTAACAGAGCTTTCGGAGAAGGTTGGAATTACAATGGCTAACCTTTCTATTTTGAAAAACGGAAAAGCAAAAGCAGTTCGTTTTTCAACTTTAGAAGCCATTTGTAAAGCATTAGAATGCCAACCTGGGGATATTTTAGAATATCAACCTGAAGATACTGAATAAAAAGAGTCCTTCATACTGGAGTGACCCCTGTCAAGTAGACAGTATTTAAAAAGCGCAACTAAGCAACCTGAGTTCTATATTTATATGGACT